>JAQBGS010000104.1:0-3154 GCA_032128535.1 Nitrospirota bacterium | reverse complement strand
CTCCTTAGACCGAATCGATGAGGGACGGTTGTTTCTTTTTGGGAAGTCTTGAATAACAGGGGTCATGCTCACCAGGAATAGACCTGGATGTATCGACACTCACATGTCGAAATGGCTTGAGATTCCGTCGAGTGAGATTGACGCTCCAAATGGGGCAGGATTAGATCTCAAGTCTGCCACGTTAGCACCCCTGGGGAGGGATAGCCAGGAAGTAGTATTCCATAAACTGGAGGACTATTTCTGCAGGTTTTTCAAATTGGCCAGGAAGGCCTAGGCGGCATCTTTAGTCGTGACGCCACTGGGATGCAATTCGACCTGACAATGAAAGATTTTTTCAAAGAGTTTTTTTCTTCGTTCAGTTGTCCACAGCTCTAATTCCGGATCATATCGAAACGCGACTTGAAGCCGAAGAGATTTTCCCACTTCAACTTTGATCGCTTTCACCACGGAAAAATGGCTACGATCCAAGCCGTCGGCAATCCGAAGTATCGCGCTCAAACCCAAGACCGTCTTGCGCTGTTCGGCATTCAACAGCTTAAAGCCTTGATGCCCCACTTTCGGCAAGCCCCGCCGATGATAGCGCGCAACATTCGCCAGGATGCCAATTTCATCCGCCGAAAAACCAGGCAGATCCGCATGCGTCATTAAGTAATAGGTATGTTTGTGATGTTGATTTTCCTGGATATGATGTCCGATATCATGAAGCAGCGACGCATACTCCAACCATTCCCGCTCAACCTCACCCATCCCATGAATGGACGTAGTCTGATCAAACAGACTGAGAGCCAATTTGGCCGTATGATGGGAATGCACCTTCGGATATTGAAAGCGCCGAGCCAACAACAAGATTTGCCGGCGACGCACATTGGGAATTTCCTGCTCAGCCACTAAGCCTTCGTGATGCTGCTGAATAAAATCATAGATCACACCTTCTCGAACCGCCTTATCGCTGATGCGAACCTGCTTCGCCCCCAGACATTCCAACAACACCCTGAGCACCAGGACACCAGGATACAAGGTATCCACACGCCGGGGATCCAGTCCAATAATTTTCAAGCGGCCTTCTGTGTCTTTGGTGCGCAAAAGTAGCTCCACTTCTTTGATTTCCTTCAGATCAATCATGGCCATATCAATTTGTGAGAGGGCTCGACCCGTTCGAGCCAGATAAATGATTTCGGCCAGATTGCCCACCATGCCTGATGTGGCCACCAAAGATCGCAGTGAAAGAGCTTTCTTCTTCAACAAAGACTTCTTAATAGTTTGCGAAACAGCCTGTTCCATTCGTTGCACCATTTTTTTATCAGGAGGATCCGTCTTGAGATACTGATCCTTTAACCGAATGGCTCCCAACTTGAGACTTCTCACAAACTTGAGCCGTTTCGGGGTACAGGCCATGAGTTCGACAGACCCACCTCCAATATCCACAATCATCGCAGGAGAATCCGATAAATCCATACTGTGCCGTACGCCTAAATAAATGAGTCGAGCCTCTTCCTCTCCGGTAATAACTCGAACCCTCAATCCCAGTTCATTGCGGACCAGCTTGATAAAATCGCCCCCATTCTTGGCTTCCCGGACCGCACTCGTCGCCACAGGAAGAATCGTGTCGAATCCTTTATTCTTCGCTAAAAGGGAAAACCTCTTCAGGACGGCCAATCCTCGATCCATAACCTCTTGAGAAAGCCGATGGGAGGCAAACGTGCCATCGCCAAGCCGGGCCATCTCCTTAATGCGATCCACAATTTTATACGAAAGGTTTTTCCTGATTTCCGCCAAAACCATATGGATGGAATTGGTCCCAATATCAATGACGGCCAGTCGTTGCATAGTCTCAAAACCCCCTTACTCAACCATCCATTTTTTTATCTTGGACATAGACCACTCTCTTCCTTGCGTTTTATGTTCGGGTTGATTCTACCTTTTGCACTAGAGACCCGTTGAATATTTCTTTCATCTGGCCCTTTAATCGCTTGACCAAGATCAAAATCAGCATCCGACGGAATGATCAAAAAAGATCGACCAGCAAGGCCGCAGCCATTTTGGCGCGCGGAGCGTACGCTTAGTACGTGAGCACGGTAAAATGGCGAGAACGCCGCTGGCGGATTTTTTCAACATTCCCATTAAGAAAAAGCAAGTTCTCGGGCTAAATGTTCCACCACCTTCGGATTGCCAAACAACGCATCAACTTTGCCAGGCACAACTGACGGAGATAACAGGATCTTTCCGTTCGCTTCCTCAACCAGGACTTGTGTCGCCAGAATATCCCATGGATTGAGGGCAGGATCCAGCATCGCGCCTAACGCACCACTCACGACCAATCCATGGCCAAAACAATCTGTGTAGCCCCTCACATACCCCGACAGGCCTTGTAAACGTTGATAATCCGGCAACCGGTTGGCGCTGGCAAATTGTGCAATATCCCCGACTCCGATAATTGCATCCTCCAATGAACGGTTACCCGACACATCCATCCGAGTACCCTGACAAGTGGCACCCAACCCTTTCGCCGCCGCATAGGTCTGGCCAAGCATGGGAAGATGAATCACTCCCACAATCGGTAGATTCTCTTGCGTATCCAACAAGGCGATAATCGTTCCAAATAAGGGAATCCCGTGAATAAAGGAGCGCGTTCCATCAATGGGATCAACAATCCAGCGCCAGCGAGTGCCGGTTCCTTGCAGGCCTTCCTCCTCCCCCAAGATATCCAGAGGCCCAAGCACGGAATTCGAGAGAAGCTGAGCGCGAATCAACGCTTCGGCCTCTTGATCCGCCAACGTCACGGGAGACCCATCCCCCTTATGCTGAACTTCAATATACTGGCCACCAAAATAGGATTGGATCGGCACAGCTGCCGCCTGGGCCGCTCTCACTGCCGATTCCTGCAAACGTACTAATTGATCTGTGGTGAGACTCTCATTCACAGGTCAGTTCCTCCGGAAATTCCATCGTCATCGTGAATAATACGAAACCTCGCTGGATTGGGCACTCACTAGGCGTTCGACCTTTCATCGATTGTATAAGATGCCTTCTTCTCTGGCCATATATTTTTTCTGCCAACGTCCATCGGCATAGATACCACCCTCTGCTATAATGAAGATATTCGCGCACATCCACGTTACCATATAGAATTTTTCAATTGGCCCAACTTCGCGCC
>JAQBGS010000103.1:0-11556 GCA_032128535.1 Nitrospirota bacterium | reverse complement strand
CGCGCAATCTCTTCATCCTTTTCCGATGGCTGACCTAAGAATCCAAGATAAGGCGTGCGGCCTAACAAAACAGTTTCCCAAACAGTAAATGCTGAATCGCAAGAGTCTGAAGCTGGAGATGAGGCTTCTGAAGAATCTCTGTCGCAGAAAGATCCGCTGTGAGTATCGCTGGCCCGGCACGCTCCACTTTGGTCATTGGAACCCGAGGTAGCCAACTGGCCATTTGGCAGGCCGAATGGGTGCAAGCACAGCTCAAGCAGATGGCCCCTGATCTTTCGGTGGTTCTCAAGCGGATCCAGACCAGTGGGGATAAGATTCAAGATGTGCCCCTGGCCAAGGTCGGAGGGAAAGGGTTGTTTGTGAAGGAAATTGAAGAAGCCCTTTTACGAAAAGATATTGATCTGGCTGTGCATAGCATGAAAGATCTGCCTGCGGAGTTGCCGATCGGCTTAACCATCATTTGTATTCCGGAGCGCGAGGATCCTCGAGATGCCCTCCTGACACGTGATGGGAAAAATCTGGACGCGTTACCTCTTGGCGCGCGAGTGGGCACAAGCAGTTTGCGTCGGCAGTCTCAACTTTTACATGCTCGACCAGATCTTCAAATCGAGATGTTACGAGGCAATGTGGATACGCGTCTCCGCAAACTTCAAGAGAATCAGTTTGATGCCATTGTCCTGGCTGCCTCGGGATTAAGGCGTTTGGGCTGGGATGCGCATATTACGGAATGTCTTCCCCTCAATGTGAGTCTTCCGGCCATTGGACAGGGAGCCTTAGGCATTGAGGGACGAGAAGATGATAGTTTTGTACGCGATCTGGTGGCGAAACTTGAGCATCAACCGACGCGGGTGACCGTGACGGCCGAACGAGCCCTTTTGAAGCGACTTGAAGGGGGCTGCCAGGTGCCCATTGCCGGTCATGCGGTCCTTCAAGGGGAGTGCCTCACTTTGGAAGGACTAGTTGCGAGTCCAGATGGGAAACGGTATGTCCGATATTCGTTGGCTGGTTCGATGTCTGAGGCAGAATCTATTGGGACGAAAGTGGCTGAAGAATTATTAGATCGTGGTGCGCAACCGATTTTACAGGAAATCTACGGGGCAGCCTAACTCGATGGGAAACTCCCAAAAAAGAACGCATGTATATCTGGTTGGCGCCGGCCCAGGTGATGCGAAATTGTTAACGTTGCGTGGGAAAGAATGTTTGGAATTGGCTGATGTCGTGCTTTACGATCATTTGGCGAATCCGGAGTTGTTGAAGTATGCGCCCGTGCATGCGGAACGGATATATGTGGGTCGCAAAGGGCGCGGATCCTATCGGGATCAACAAGAAATCAATGAGCTATTAGTCAGTAAGGCACAGGAAGGAAAATGTGTCGTGCGCCTAAAGGGCGGTGATCCCTTTGTGTTTGGTCGTGGGGGAGAAGAGGCGGAAACGATGGCTGAAGCCGGAATCCCATTTACGGTCGTTCCCGGTGTCACGGCGGCTGTTGCCGTACCGGCCTATGCCGGCATTCCCGTGACGCACAGAACGCTGGCTTCCACCGTTGCGTTCGTGACCGGGCATGAAGATCCGACGAAGTCCTTGAGCGCCATGGAATGGCCTCGTCTGGCTTCTTCCGAAGGAACCCTCGTCTTTTTGATGGGGACCAAGAATCTTCCCCACATTGTTGAGCGGTTGATTCAGGAAGGGAAAGCGTCCACAACACCTGTTGCGGCCATTCGATGGGGAACGTATGCTCGGCAACAAACCATTGTGGGGACCCTTGCCGATATTGTGGAGAAGGTGCTCAAGGCCGACCTCAGCCCACCAACCGTAATTGTCGTGGGAGAAGTGGTTCGATTGCGTGATCGTCTTAATTGGTGTGAAACTCGACCATTGTTCGGGAAAGGGGTTTTGGTAACCCGTCCGCGCGAGCAAGCACCGGCTTTGTCAAATTTGCTGGCCGAACAGGGAGCTGAGCCGATTGAATGCCCTACATTGGAAATTCGACCACCAGATAACTGGGGGCCTGTAGATGAGGCCATTCAGGCGCTTTCCACGTATGATTGGGTCATTTTCACGAGCGTGAATGGTGTCCAGGCCTTCATGGGGCGTTTGTGGTTTCATCAAAAAGATGCCAGAGCTCTAGCGAATGCCAAAGTCTGTTGTATCGGTCCTCGGACTGCAGAAGAGGTTAATCGCTGGGGCTTAGTGGCGGACCTGGTTCCCAAGGAGTTTCAAGCTGAGGGCATCTTGGACGCGTTGGGTGGGCTAGATTTGAAAGGCCAAAGAATTTTGATTCCTCGGGCGAAAGTGGCCAGGGAGATTCTTCCTGAGCAACTGAAGGCCATGGGGGCAAGTGTTCAGGTTGTGCATGGGTATCAAGCGGTTCAACCTGAAGCTGAACGAGAGCCCATCACTCAGCGTTTCCGTAATCAGGATATTCAGTATTTGACCTTTACCAGTTCATCGACGGTCAGAAATTTTTGTCAATTGTTTGCTGATCGTCAGGAAATGCACAAGCTGATACAACATGCCACCGTGGCATGTATCGGCCCCATCACGGCCCAAACAGTTCAAGAGGAAGGCTTATCGGTAGATATTGTGGCTGCGGAAAATACGGTGCCTGCGTTGGTTGATGCGATTGTCGCTCATGCCAATCGGAGTCACGCCAAGGTGCCATTATAGTCAATATTGGGATGATGACAGACCACGCTGTCGACATATATTGTTAACCGATTGATTGGAGGAGTAGAGCCATGGTTCCTGTAAAGTCGTGTATGGTGCCCATAGAAAAAATCGTTAAAGTCGACCGTGATGTTTCGGTGAAAACGGCTGCTGAAATGATGCGCGATAATGGCATCGGCAGCATCTTTATCACGAGTGGAGAGGAAATTATTGGTATTTTGACTGATACAGATTTAGTCCGTCGAGTCGTTGCGGCAGGTGCCGATCCTCTGACCACGACGGTGGAAAAAATCATGTCGGCTCCCATTGCCTCGATCGAAGGCAATGCGACGTTGTTGGATGCGAACGATTTGATGGCCAAACAACATATCCGGCATTTAGGTATTACCAAAGATGGGGAAATGGTCGGTATGATTTCTGTGCGGGATCTCGTCGTGTTTTTAACCAATCTTCCGCGAAAATAGAATCATAAGGCTAGACGCGGTTTTCAGCGAGATGTTCCCTGTCAGCATGATGTCATCGTGTTAGTCGATCGAGACTCAACGACTCAGAATCCTTGAAGCACTTCTAGGAGCACAATGGGATTTCCTATACACCGATTGCGTCGACTCCGTCAGCATGCCTCGTTACGACGGATGGTGCGCGAGACTCAGTTGACTCCCGCCGATTTGATTTATCCCCTGTTTGTCACATTTGGTGAGAATAAACAGGAACCAATCAATTCGATGCCCGGTCAATATCGTTGGTCGGTTGATCGCCTTGTCCCGGAGGTCGCCAATGTGTGGGCATTAGGGATTCCGGCCGTGATTCTCTTTGGGATTCCTGAGCGAAAGGATGAAAGGGGATCGGCGGCCCTCGAGAAAGATGGGGTCGTGCAAACGGCAGTTCGGGCGCTGAAGGCGAAGCTTCCTGATTTGATGGTCATTACCGATGTGTGCATCGATGAATATACGTCTCATGGCCATTGCGGTATTGTTCGTGGCGGGAAGATTGTGAACGATGAAACGTTGGAATGCCTGCAGGCCATGGCGCTCAGCCATGCTGAAGCGGGTGTGGATATGGTGGCCCCGTCCGATATGATGGATGGACGGGTCAAAGCCATTCGTGAGGTCTTAGACCAACAGGGCTATCCCGAACTGCCGATCATGTCTTATTCAGCCAAATATGCTTCAGCCCTCTATGCCCCCTTCCGGGATGCGGCTTTTTCCAGCCCTTCGTTTGGTGATCGGCGTTCCTATCAAATGGATGCGGCCAATGCGCGGGAGGCGTTGCGGGAAGTCGAGTTGGATCTGGAGGAAGGGGCCGATATCGTGATGGTTAAGCCGGCGTTGTTCTATTTGGATATTCTCCGGCAAGTGCGCGATAGGACCAATGTCCCTGTTGCGGCGTATCAAGTGAGTGGTGAATACAGCATGATGAAAGCGGCCGCTCAGCAGGGCTGGATTGATGAAGCATCTGTCATGATGGAAAGCCTCGTCTCTATTAAGCGCGCCGGGGCGGATCTCATTCTGACGTATTTTGCTAAAGAAGCAGCGCAGCTTCTTCAACGCAATGGCTTATGAATATTACCAAGGGTTTGCCGCCAGCTCCTCTCGCCACGTTTCCGGTTCTTACCATTGGCAACTTTGATGGGCAGCACGTCGGCCATCGTGCCTTATTAGAGTCTGTTGTCGAAAATGCCCAACGCCTCAATGGCGTGCCTATGGTGCTCTCTTTCGACCCTCATCCGATTGAAGTGTTACGACCGGGCACCGTTCCAAAATTTTTATCCGATGCCCAGGAAAAATATGATTTTTTTGAACGTCTTGGGATAAAAGAGCTGATCATCCTCCCCTTTACTCAGGACTTGGCCGGGCTAAACCCCGAAGGATTTGTGAGGCAGGTATTACATAAGGGCTTAGGGGTTCGACTATTATTGGTCGGAGATAACTTCGTTTTTGGGCAAGGACGCAGTGGGACCATTCAAGATCTTGTGCGGTTGGGTGCCCAAACAAATTTTCAAGTACTGCCAGTGACGCCTGTGGTGTTGGACGGAGCGGTCGTGAGTTCCACTCGTATTCGGAAATGTTTGACTGGTGGCAATGTGGTGGAAGGACGCCAATGTTTGGGGCGGCCCTATCGGTTGACCAGCACAGTGATTGAGGGAGAAAAACGCGGACGTCAATTAGGATGGCCCACAGCCAATCTTCGAATTCCTCCTCACCGGGTACTTCCGGCGGATGGGGTCTATGCCACCTTAACTGAGATTGATGGCGAGTGTCTTTCGTCTGTTACCTATATTGGTAAACGCCCAACCTTTCAGGACGGTGAACGCCTTTTGGAAGTGCATATTTTTGATCAGACGTTGAAACTCTATGGTAAGGACATTTCGGTGTCTTTCCTAGAGCAGGTCCGAGAGGATATGACCTTTTCCAATGTGGATGATCTTTTGAAACAGATGGATCTTGATGGCATCCAAGCGAGAGCCATTGTCGCGAAGTATCAGGATAGTCTCCCACATCTGCTAATGGCCAATAAGGGCAATGATTAGATGGCCCATTCGTCAATTGTTCTGAAGATGGAGGAGCAAGTCCATCGTCATATCAAAACCCGAAACTTATTGAGCTCTGGGGATCGTATTGTGGTGGCGGTGTCAGGTGGCCCAGATTCTGTGGCCTTACTCGCCTGTTTAGTGGCGTTGTCGACACGGTGGAATTGGGGCCTGAGTATTGGGCATGTGAATCATGGTCTTCGTGGGGCTGAAAGTGAAGGGGATGCGGATTTTGTCGAACAATTAGGAAGCCGCTTTGGGGTCCCCGTGAAGGTTCGAGAAGTTCGGCTCAAGAAGCAGGACGCCAAAGCTGCTAAGCAGTCGTTCCAGGCTTATGCGCGCACGGCTCGGTATCACGCTCTCGAAAATATGGTTATGGAATGTGGTGCCACAAAGATTGCCACGGGACATACGGCCGATGATCAAGCCGAAACGGTGTTGATGTGGATGCTCCGTGGGAGTGGAACCGGAGGGTTGGGCGGCATTCCCCCCAAACGCAGGGACTTTATTGTGCGGCCGCTCCTTGATATTCCCCGAAACGATATAATGGCCTATTTGGCTGAGCGGCAGCTGACGTATCGAATGGATTCTTCTAATAGTCAGCCCGTGTATTTGCGGAATCGTCTTCGCCAAGACCTGATGCCGCATCTCAAAGTCTATTCTCCTGGGATTGTTCATATTTTGTCACGACAAGCCGAGATAATCCGTGAAGATCATGCCTATTTGGAGCATGTGGCCGCAAAAGCTTTTCAACAAGCCTGTGTGTCTGAGGATGAACGAGGCATTCAATTAGATCGAACGGTCTTGCTGTCATGGCCAATGGCGATTCGACGTCGAGTAGTGCGTCATGGTCTTCAAAAGATAGATGGGAATATGCAAAGCCCGCGCTTTGACATGATTCAACGGGTGTTAGATGGCGTGGAACAGGGGCAGTCCGGGTGGACGATGCAAATCAATGCAGTTGATGTGGGACAGGAATATGATCGATTGGTTTTTTCAAAAAGAGAGACCATACCTCTCAATAACTTGAGCGCTTCTCCGTTAAGAGAAATTGGTGTGGAGATCCCTGGTGAGATTGTTTGGCCCCCGACAGGGCAACGCCTGGCAGTTGCCATGCAATACGACCAAACGATTACCAGCCAACCTCATTCCTTAATGATGAATATAGATGCTGATACGTTTACTCCAGAATTGCGGGTACGGAGTTGGATGCCTGGCGATGTGTTTTGTCCCAAAGGCTTGGGCGGACGACAGAAGAAACTTCAAGACTTCTTTTCCGATATCAAGCTGCCACGTTCCCAGCGCCAGAAGGTGCCGTTATTGGTGGCCCCAGAAGGCATTCTTTGGGTTGGAGGATTACGCGAGGATGAGCGGTTTCAGCCGTCGTCGACCACAACCTCGGTTGTGATTGCCACGATGACTCCCTAGTTGAATGGACGATCCTATGCCAAAAATATTTGGAAAACCGTTGGTCACCCAAGAGGCCATGAATAAGCGCATTCGTGAATTAGGCAAGCAAATATCGCAAGATTATCAGGGCAAGGATTTGGTTGTGATCGGGGTTTTAAAAGGGGCATATGTCTTCTTTGCTGATTTAGTTCGGGTTATTCAATTGCCCATCCACATTGATTTTCTTCTTGCAACAGGAACAAAAAAAGTTGGGCATCCTCCAAAAACCGTCAAAGTCTGGTCGGAGTTGACCGAGAAGATTACGAGCCGCCATGTTTTATTAGTGGAAGACATTGTTGACTCTGGTCTCACCGCGAAGATGTTGGTCTCTCGATTAAAAAAGCATAAGCCTGCATCAGTTGATGTCTGTACCCTGTTGAATAAAGCGACGAATCGGCAGGTTGAGATTGAGGTTCGGTATGTTGGGTTTGAAGTGCCACCAACGTATATTGTGGGCTACGGGTTGGATTTTGAGCAAAAATATCGAAATCTTCCCTATTTGGCCAAAATGGATTTGTGAAAGGTTGAAGTAGAGTCCTATGACGTTTTCGGTTGTCACTTCTCAAAAATGCATGGTACAATCAATTGGTTCGTTTAATGTTTTCACATTAAGTTGCGTCATCAACGTTGGTACGTTTTTAAGGGAGTTGCCCTGAGTATGAATTCTCGTGTGAAAAATCTCCTGTTTTGGGTATTTGTCTGCCTATTTATGATCTTGCTGTTTAATCTGTTTACCGTACCCAATCAACATCCCGAAGATCCTGTCATTTTCAGTGAATTTATGGCCCACTTAGAACGTGGGGATGTTGAAAAAGTTATTATTAAACAGAATAATATCAGCGCCATTTTAAGAGATGGTACCCGCATTCAAACGTATGCCGTTGAATACCCGGATCTTGTTAAAGTCTTACGAGAAAAATCCGTACAAATAGAAGCGAAACCACAAGATGACGGTCCTTGGTATATCACCTTCCTTCTTTCGTGGGGCCCCTTTATCCTGTTTTTAGGCCTTTGGTTTTTTCTTATGCGGCAGATGCAGGTTGGAGGTAATCGAGCGCTTTCATTCGGAAAAAGTCGCGCACGGATGTTAACCGAGGACAAGAAAAAAATTACATTTGCGGATGTGGCCGGGGTTGATGAAGCCAAGCAAGAAGTTGTTGAAATCATTGAATTCCTCAAAGACCCGCAAAAATTCCAAAAACTTGGAGGCCGAATCCCGAAGGGCGTCTTGATCGTCGGACCTCCTGGCACCGGTAAAACGCTGTTAGCCAAAGCCATTGCCGGTGAAGCGGGCGTTCCGTTCTTTAGCATCAGTGGTTCTGATTTTGTCGAAATGTTTGTAGGCGTGGGGGCATCTAGGGTTCGGGATTTATTCGAACAAGGGAAGAAACATGCCCCCTGTATCATTTTTATTGATGAAATTGATGCGGTCGGTCGGTTGCGGGGAGCAGGTCTTGGCGGTGGTCATGATGAGCGTGAACAAACGCTTAATCAGTTACTCGTTGAAATGGACGGGTTTGATACCACCGAAGGGGTGATTTTGATTGCAGCAACCAATCGACCTGATGTCTTAGATCCGGCCTTGCTGAGACCTGGTCGTTTTGACCGACAGGTTGTCGTGAATCGGCCAGATGTCCGTGGGCGTGCAGAAATTTTGCACGTGCACACTAAAAAAGTTCCGATCTCTCCCGGCGTCGATCTGGAGCAGATTGCCCGGGGCACCCCAGGATTTTCTGGAGCGGATCTGGAAAATTTAGTCAACGAAGCGGCGTTATGGGCCGCCCGCCTAGATAAAAAATCTGTGGATCAAATTGATTTTGAAAATGCCAAAGATAAGGTGTTAATGGGTGTCGAGCGTAAGAGCATGGTGCTGACTGAAGAGGAGAAACGTACCACGGCGTTCCACGAAGCCGGCCATGCCCTTATGGCGAAATTATTGCCAGGCACGGATCCTGTGCATAAGGTCACGATTATCCCTCGTGGGCGAGCCCTGGGTATGACAATGCAATTGCCTATCGATGACCGACATAGTTACTCCAAGGATTTCCTCTACAATACCCTCTCCATACTTTTTGGCGGACGCGTTGCGGAGGAATTAATCTTTAAAAACGTGACGACTGGCGCCGGGAATGATATTGAGCGGGCCACAGAATTGGCGAGAAAAATGGTCTGTGAATGGGGGATGAGTGAAAAGCTCGGGCCTCTGACTTTTGGGAAAAAAGATGAAGAAGTGTTCCTCGGCCGTGATTTTGGCTCAAAACGAGACTTTAGTGAGCAAGTTGCCTTAGAAATCGATAAGGAAGTGAAGCGACTAATTCTTGAATCGTACGAACGAACTACCCGAATGCTAACAGAACATATACATACTCTTCGTGCGCTTGCCGAAGCCTTGTTGGAAAAAGAGGTGTTAGACGGCATTGAAGTTGACCAAATCGTTCAACGGTCTTCGTCACTCGAACACATTGCTGCAGTCTGACACGTAAACTTCTGCTCAAATCTCCCCCAAGAGACGATAATCGTCTACGTTGCGTTTTGTAGAACTCCTTCTTTGGCGAGCATCATGAATCCGAAGGTGTGCGCTGAATCGTGTATGCCTTCAAGGTAGTAGTGATTCCTCTATAGGAAATTTTGCTTCTATGTCAGTGGTGGCCTTCCCAGAGATTCGTTGCCGAGAGAAAACCCTTTCTTTAGGGTCCAAGGTGCTGATCATGGGAATTCTGAATGTGACACCGGACTCGTTTTCTGATGGGGGACGGTTCCTAGATCCAGCCCTTGCTGTTGATCAAGCGCAGAAAATGGTCGCCGAAGGCGCTGACATCATAGATATTGGTGGAGAATCAACAAGACCCGAGTCAGCCTATGTGAGTGAAGAAGAGGAAATTGAGCGAATCCGTCCGATTGTCGAAGCCTTGGGGAAACGCATGGATATTCCTTTATCGATAGACACTCGAAAAGGCGCAGTTGCTCAAATGGCGTTGGATTGTGGGGTGTCGATTGTGAATGACGTGAGTGCGATGCAGGATGATCCTCGAATGCCACAAGTCGTCCAGGAATCTGGAGCCTGTGTGGTACTCATGCATCGTCAAGGGCATAGTGGGACCATGCAACAAGCTCCTCATTATAAGGATGTGGTCGCCGAAGTGAAGGGGTTTTTATCCACAAGCATCGCCATGGCTCGGTCCGTGGGAATTTCATCTGATCGAATCATTATTGATCCGGGAATCGGATTTGGAAAAGCCTGCAAGCATAATCTGACGATTCTCGCCAATCTAGGAGAATTTCTTCAATTAGAACAGCCACTTATGGTTGGCCTTTCGCGCAAGGCGTTTATTGGTGAATTGACTGGAAAACCGGTGGCTGAGCGAGAAATGGGCAATGCGGCCGCCATTGCCCTGGCCGTATGGCAGGGTGTCCACATTCTCAGAGTTCATGATGTCGCCGCTATGAAAGATGCTATTCAAGTGGCTCAAGGTTTGCGAAATTCGTGCGACAAGTAATATGAAGAAGTCTAATTGTGAAAATTATAGAGAGAACGTAATGGGACGACTATTTGGTACAGATGGAATTCGGGGTGTTGCTAACCTCGATCCGATGACGAGTGAAATGGCGATGAAGGTTGGTCGAGCAGCGGCTTATGTCTTTCGGAAGCGGGAAGGGCGGCATCAAATCATTATTGGGAAAGACACCCGGATTTCTGGCTACATGCTTGAGTCGGCCTTAACGGCTGGACTGTGTTCAATGGGGGTTGATGTGCTGCTCGTGGGACCGTTGCCCACCCCGGCCATTGCGTTTCTGGTCACGAGTCTTCGAGCCGATGCAGGAATCATGATTTCAGCCTCCCATAACCCCTATCAAGATAATGGCATCAAGTTTTTTTCTAACGATGGAATGAAATTGCCAGATGAGATCGAGCAACGAATAGAAGCTCTCATTTTGTCTCATGAAATTGACCATATTCGTCCTACGGCCGATGCAATTGGCAAAGCCTTTCGTATCGATGATGCGGATGGGCGGTATATTGAGTTCGTCAAACGGTCATTGCCTCGTGATATGGATTTTCAAAATATGAGGATAGTGCTGGATTGTGCCAATGGGGCCGGGTATCACGTGTTTCCAAAAGTTATTCGTGAATTAGGTGCGAAAGTCTGGGTCACGGGGAATGAGCCGGATGGGCTGAACATTAACGATGGATGCGGAGGGGTGCACCCCGAACGGCTCCAACAAATGGTCTGTGATCGAAAAGCTGATATCGGCATTGCCTTGGATGGGGATGCCGATCGTGCCATGTTTGTGTGTGAACAGGGGCAGGTGGTGAATGGGGATCATGCCTTGGCGGCGTTTGCCCTGGATCTTAAGCGGCTAGGCCGGTTAAAGAAAGATACTGTTGTGGGAACCGTCATGAGTAATTTTGGCTTTGAGGTGTGTATGCGCGAAGCCGGCATTTCATTGATTCGTACGGCGGTGGGGGATCGATACATTTTAGAGCGAATGGTCGCTGATCAAGTCAATTTAGGCGGCGAACAGTCCGGCCATATGATTTTTATGGACTATCATACCAGCGGTGATGGACTGATCTCAGGGTTGCAAATGCTCAAACTTATGAAACGAGCGCAGAAACCCCTCTCGGAAATTACCCAATGTATGCATTCCACTCCTCAAGTCTTGCTAGGGGTGAACGTGCCGCATAAACCAGATCTGGAGTCCTTGCCCATCCTCCAGCAAGCCATTCAAGACAAGGAACGTCAGCTGAATGGCGCCGGGCGGATTTTGGTCAGGTATTCGGGCACAGAGCCCTTGCTGCGGGTCATGGTCGAAGGCCAAGATCATAGGGTCATTCAAGAGATTGCTGAAGATTTAGTCGGTGTGGTGAAATCATGCATTCATTAACCATGTGCGTGAACCTTTGTGAT
>JAQBGS010000102.1:0-6151 GCA_032128535.1 Nitrospirota bacterium | reverse complement strand
GACCTCGACAAACAACTCGACGGGCCGCGCATCACCAATGAGTCCCAAGGATTTCAAGGCATGCTCCTTCACACCCGTGTCATTTTCGGATTTCATTCGGATCAACAAGGGTTCGACGGCTCGAACATCGCCAATTTTACCTAATGTATCGGCTGCGGCTTCCCGCACGATCCAGTCGTCATCCTCCAAATATTCCAGCAGAATTTCGACAGCTGGTCGTCCAATGCGATGAAGTTGGATGACGGTTTCTTGCCGCACACCTTCCTTGAGTTCCGATTCTTCCACGGCTCGTAAATCGTCGAGGAGTTGTTCAATGCGGTCACGGATGGCACCGAGTTTGCGCAAGGTATCAGTGGCCAGATCACGGAGATGAGGATCAGCCATGGCATCCACGAAGGCATCGGCCGACCGGGGGTCCAGTAAATTTGCCAAAATTTCGGCGGCGCGTTCGCGGATGGATTCATCAGGGTCCCGGAGTCGTTCAGAAAGGGGTCCTATCGATGTAGGAATAACCCCCAATAACGCCGTGACGCGTTCTTGAATGCGGTCGTCTGTTAAATGTTCCAACAGCGCGGCCGCTGTGGGCTCGTCCAGAACTCCTGCCAGGTGCTCGAGTGCATCCATGGTGGCCTGACGAACCTCGTCGTCCTCCTCTTTCATGAGGCCAGCCAGGGCGAGGCCAGCTCGGGGATCACCCAGTCGTGCCAGCATTCTGATCGCTTCGATTTTATAATGCGTGGTTCCGTGACCGATCGCTTGGATAATGGCTTCTACGGCTTTGGGGCCACCTTTCATGCAGGTGGACGTGGCGCGCATGCGCCGCCAGTCTTCCTCGTGATCCAGTTCAGAAATGATGGTTTCGAAAGTTTCTCTTGGCATTGACGTTCAATCGGTTAGAGGCGAATTTGTCCAGGTCGCCATCCTAGGCATGCAAGGGATTCCAACACATGCCGACGCAGATTGTCATTCTTTGTGGTTTTCAACAGTTGTAACAAGGGCGTTTTGGCGGCTGCACCAAAGTGCGTTAAGGCTTCTGCGGCTTCTTGGCGAAGCAACGTGCTGTGCAAAGCCTGCATCAGGACTGGGACCGCCTGGGGATCGCCAATGTTGGCCAACGCTTTAACGGCCGCCTCTAAGGGGGGAAGCTCCTGCTTGTATTGAGGGTCGGTACAGCCTTCCATGCGGTCTTCATAGGCATCCGCAGGAAGCGATTTCACGAGGGCGATCAAGTGGGGAAGCGCTTCCACAGCTCGCAAATTCCCCAGTGCCTCAATCGCTTTCAGTTGTAATGAAGGTGTGGTGAGCGAATCCAATAACAGAGGAATGGCGTGGGCATCACCGATTTGTCCCAAAGCTCGGACGGCATCCTGTCTGACGGCGGAGTCGGAATCGTTTGCGACAAGATTCATTAAAGGTGCCACAGCAGTCTGAGGTTTTAAGAGAGACAAGGCTTCAACCGCACGCAATCGCACTCTCCAATTGGGATCTTGCAATCCCTTCAGAAGCGGGGGAATGCTGGCCTCCCCTATGGCCTGAATAGTCCGGCAGGCTTCCTCACGGACGGCTGGGACTTTATCCTGAAGGACCAAAATCAACGTATCAATGGAACGAGGATCTTTCAGGCGAGTGAGCCCTTTAGCGGCAGACATGCGCACAATCCAGTTGGGATTCAGGAGGGCAGACAGCAACGGTTCGTACACTTGCTCATCGGCAATCGTGGCGAGGATGGAGGCTGCCGCCTCCTGGACTTGAAGATTGGGATCATTGAGACAAAAGCCTAAAGACAGAACCGCCGGTTGGCCCAGAGCCGTCAAAGAGGAAGTCGCCGCGACCCGAACAGCATGGTCCGAATCTCGGAGTGCACGAATCAACGGCTGCACACTTCGAGGATCGCTAAATTGGCCGAGAGCAACTGCAGCATCCTCTCGGACACCCCAATCTTCATCATCCAACGCTGCAATATGTTCAGCAACTGAATCAGCCATATCAGTGGAAATCGTCGAAATGGTTCAGGCTCCTTTATTCACTACGCAGAGGAATCCTACATCCCCTAGGTAAAACCCGAACGTCGACGTTACCACACGATTTTTTTGGCGGTCAATCTGGAGGCAGGAAGAAGGATTAAGGAAGAAACAAGGAGGAGTTAGACAGACCGAAAGACGGCTAACAGGTCACTCAACGCCAACATTTTCACCCTCAGAATTTCCCGTTCCTCGTGAAGGACACGGGACTGGTCGCCACTGCCGGAATCTTTCAGGTAATCCTGGCACATCGCGGTCACGCGCTGAAACTCGACTTCGGCTTTGTCTTTCACCACACGGTTGGTACCCAGTAATTCAACAACCTGGTCATGAGTGGTAGCCAAATGTTGTTGAAACTCCTTTTCGGGAAGCGCTCGCCGGTGCTCTGCGTCTAAGCATCGATCAATATATTGGCCAAGAAAGACATAAAACCGGAGCATCGTTTCGGTCATCGTAATGTGGGGCGAGTTGGGATTCTTTTCAGCCATTGGGACTCCTTACATAATCCTTTAGTAATTTTGAAGACAGGCTTAGTTATCCTGTTCGTCAAGAGAGAATAGAGTATGCAGGTTTATTGAGCAAGGGTAGTGGGAAGGGCAGAGAATCTACATGGAAAATAAAAGGATGGTTGGCCCAGGCCAATTGGAAAAAAGAAAAATAAGAAGGAAACGTTTTTTGACCTGGTTTTTCAAAAGGACCATGTTTGGGGCCTCCTTTGGTTACAGGATTTCCTCTCAAGTAGGGTATTCCCAAGCCTGGATTGCTGAATGGGGATAATTAATACAGGTTTACATCATCCGAAAATTTCAGGCGCTGCCTGGGCGGTCTTTGACGATGCTTCGTTTAGTCATGACGGATGGGCTCTCCTAACATTCATAGGTTGCGATAATCGTGGTATCTGTCACGGACTTTTCAAAATGGCGTTGCCTGATTTGGAGATACTCATCGTTTGCGAAGAATAAATTTCTCGAGTCTTCATTCGGAAAATAAATCGTAAACACGCGATTGATTGGGGCTGCTGTCTTAGACTTGAGAACTTCCGAAACCTTGAAGTCGTAGCCAAACCCACCGCCATAGCTTTTAAGAATTGGCGTCATCTCGTCGCGATATGATTGATACCCCGCATCGTCCACGACATGCAATCCCACGAGCATTTCTATAGCCATATTAATTCTACCTTTCCAAAGCTATAACCATACTAATTAATATCCGCTGTGTTCGGGTGCACCATTCCACTAACTGGAATGATTTAAATTTATGAGAGATGCCGGTTTTCGGACCGGCGGCCGAGCCACTTTTGTTTCGGCAAAAGTAGCCAAAACCATGTTGGCCGTGATGTGGCCCTTCGGGTCCCCTGCGCGGTTCGCCAACCCCGGCGGCGCGCAAACTCGCTGCGCTCAAACAATGCGCGCCTTTGTTCCGGTGTTGGCTGCACGGCTCGGCCACACCACAAGGCCAGGGAAGACGGTTGAAACAATGAGTCTCTTAATTAAATACTTGCCAGTTTGTAAGATTAAAATTCGATTGAAAACTGTTATTGTTTCACTCTGGAAGTAAATGGTTGCTCAGTTAGATTAGGAGGGTATGGGCGAGGCGTCTTTCCATTTTAAGTAATCAGCCGGTCTCAAAATAGAAATGCCTCGGAAGGGGTTGAGGACGAGTAAATCTTCATCACCGGTCACAATGACCTGAGCTTGTCCATTTACGGCTACTTCCAAAATTTGATTGTCCTTTTGATCTCGGCAATCGTGAACGGCATGTAAAATGGTAACCATTCCGACGATTCTTCCAAGCATTCGTAAAAATTCTTCTCGGTCTTGGATGCTGACATAGGCGTTAAATTTTTCCCTCCCCAAGACATCGGCCAATTCGAATAAGGTGGATTCGGACATGAGAATATCCCCTTCCTCGACGGCTTTTCTCACGGCCTGGCCAGGAATGGAATCTGGCAACAGAAGGCGGCTCATTATGGCGTTAGTGTCCAGAACGATTCGTGTTCTAGCTTTCATCAGACAGAATTGCTGCCAATTTCTTTTCCGTCAGGCCGCGATCTGTGGCTCCTTTTCCGACACGGTCACAAAATCGCTGAAATTCCTCTCGGTTTAATGAGCACACCCGTTCATACTCTTGGACTGAAAGCACCACGGCCACATCTCGTTTTTGCCGCCTGATCATGACCGGCTCACGTTGAGCTGTGTCTAAAATAGCGGCAAGACGCTGCTTAGCATCACTGGCGGAAACATATTGCATAGGCTTATCCTCCTTGGTCTATTTTAGTCTAAGTAGACAAAATAGACAAATTAGTTTTTGCCAAAGTATCAAATAAAGTCAGAGGACAGCCTCTTCCTTGAAGGATTTGAGAAGGGAGATGATGAGGATGATGATGACGAAGACGAAGGGAAAGGCGGCTAGGATTGCCCCGGTTTGGAGACCTTTGAGTCCGCCGGACCACAACAGAATGGCGGCGGAGAGGGATTGAATGATGCCCCAGGTGAATTTAATATGATTCGGGGGGTTGAGGCTACCGTTAGTGGTGAGCGTCCCCAACACGAAGGTGGCGGAATCGGCTGAGGTGATGAAAAAGGTGCCGATCAAGAAGATGGCAATGAGGGACATGATCGTGCCCATGGGGTACTGCTCCAAGACCGTGAAGAGCAAGACTTCTATGCCTTGTTTGTCCATGACGGCTTTCAGGGGCACGTCTTGAAAAAGCTCTAACGCGATCCCAGTTCCGCCGAAGACGGTAAACCAAAAGGCGCAGAAGAGCGATGGGACAAGCAACACGCCCAGCACGAATTGGCGCACCGTCCGGCCTTTGGAGATTCTTGCGATGAAGGTGCCCACAAAAGGGGCCCACGCAATCCACCAGGCCCAATAAAAGAGGGTCCAATTATGAATCCAGGTGGAATCTCGGAAGGGCGCAAGATTGAGGCTCATGGTTGGAAGGTTTTGGAGATAATGCCCAAAGGTTGACGGAAAGACTTCCATGATGAAATGGGTGGGCCCGAGAAATAGGAGAAAAAAGAGTAACGACAGGGCCAAGACCATATTGAGATTGCTGAGGTATTTGATGCCTCGATGGAGGCCCGTTTGGGCTGAGAGCATAAAGAGCGCCGTCACGATGGCGATCAAAATTAATTGAGTCGTGAGTGAATTCGAAATACCAAACACATACGATAGTCCTCCGCTGATCTGCACCGCGCCAAACCCCAGAGAAGTGGCCACCCCGAAGACGGTGGCAAAGACGGCAATCACGTCCACGGCGGTTCCCAGTGGTCCGGTCGCATGCCTGCCCAACACCGATTGACAGCTCAAACTAAATAGCCCCGGCATACCTTTTCGAAATTGGAAATAGGCGAGGGCTAAGCCCACCATTGTGTAGATACCCCACGGGTGCAGTCCCCAATGAAAGAACGAATATTGAAGCGCCAGGCGAGCGGCCTGCGGGGTTCCTCCTTCTCCGATGGGCGGGTCATGAAAATGGGACGTGGGTTCGGCGACACCCCAAAACACCAGACCGATGCCCATGCCGGCGCAAAACAGCATGGCAAACCACGTGAGGAGGTTAAATTCAGGCTTGGCCCCGTCTGGCCCAAGTGGAATATTCCCCCATCGGGAAAAAATCAGGCAGAGGGCGCAAATCAGAAAGCTGGTTGCTGCTAACACATACAGCCAGCCAAAGGAATCCAGAATGGACGCTTGGAGGGCGCCGGTGATTTTCGCCAAATGATCTGGCGCGAGACCTCCCCACAGGAGGAAGAGAAACGCCATGGCGCATGAAATATTGAAGACAGAAGTGGGGGATTTCAGTGGGTTCATGGAGCGAGGGGCCTAGAGACAACGCCTAAGCCCTACCATAATTAGCCTCGGTGAACAAGGAATATGCCTTCGAGGTCGTCCCTTAGTTGAGAGATGATTCCACCATTCCGCATATGGGTAATAGAGGTGGTTGGGAAATGTTGCGGGAAAGTAGGCAATCGCCAAGTCATTAAAGGCGATTGCTTCGTTTCGCTCTGTCATTTCAACATTTTATGACTCAAAATGGTTGCTCTACTGGGATTAAAGGGTTAGATTTAAGACATCCTCGACAAAACAATCGGGCTTTCCAAACGCTCGCAAAAGAAGTTCGG
>JAQBGS010000101.1:0-3698 GCA_032128535.1 Nitrospirota bacterium | reverse complement strand
TTGACAGACATGATAAAACTTTCCCCGTGCATTCTCATCATCCATAATATCTGATTCATATTTGAGGATCATTCGTCGCTCCTTTTACAAAATGCTGTCTGCTCTGTTTATAACAAGCATTGGATTTCCCGGGCAATCCCTGTTCTCACCCCATCGCCACTGACGCATGACATTCAATCCACACCGTCTGAGGCGCTCTATACCTCGCCTTCTTGCCTGCCTCAGTATAGGGAGCACCCTTTTGCTGCTTCCAGCTTGGACCTTAGCGCTTTCTGGGAAACCGGTTGTTTCCCATCACTCCATTGCCATACAGCCCCTCGTCACCCATCGATTTTCTCAACCCGTTTTTCTAGCCCCCAGCCCCGATCAGACCAACCGCCTCTTTGTCATTGAGCAAAAGGGCCGCATGCTCATTGTGAAAGGGGATGCGGTCCTGCCGACACCCTTTCTGGATATTGAAGAAAAGCTCTCTACGGGTGGTGAACGAGGCTTATTGGGTCTAGCCTTTCATCCCCGCTTTTCTTCAAATGGACGACTATTTGTCAATTATACTCGTAAGACAGATGGGGCCACGGTGGTTGCTGAATTTCAGGTGTCCTCGAACCCCAATCAAGCTGAGCCGAAAGAATCAGTCCTCTTAGTCATTCCCCAACCATATGGAAATCATAATGGTGGGATGATCGCGTTTGGCTCAGATCACTATCTTTATATTGGCATGGGTGATGGTGGTTCAGGGGGCGATCCGAAGAATTACGCGCAGAATCGAAATGAACTACTGGGGAAATTTCTTCGAATTGATGTGGATCAGCATCCCCCCTATGGCATTCCCCCCGACAACCCCTTGGTCACCTCACCCGGCCAGCCAGAAATTTTTGCTTGGGGACTTCGTAATCCCTGGCGATTTTCCTTTGATCGAGAAACCGGCGACCTCTGGGCTGGCGACGTAGGACAAGACGAATGGGAAGAAATCGATGTGATTCAGAAGGGGAAAAATTACGGATGGCGCCTCTTAGAAGGCACCCACTGTTTCAATCCTGAAACCCACTGCCGACAAGGTCACGATATTGTTGACCCTGTGGCCGAATATGCTCATTCGTCTGGGCGGTGCTCGGTGACCGGTGGCTATGTCTATCGCGGCGCTAAGATTCCGGCCTTGCAGGGCACTTATATCTTCGGCGATTTTTGCTCAGGAGAAATCTGGGGATATCGAGAAGGCGAAATTCGAATACTACTGGCAACCGACCTGCAGATTTCTTCGTTTGGGGAAGATCGTGACGGGGAACTCTACGTGTTGGGGTACGGAGGGAAAATTGTTCGAATAGTGCCGAAAGCCGTCGATCCCCTACCGTAAAAAGACGGGCTAAAATTTCTGGACTTTTCGGAACAACTCAATCTCGTCAAGGACCTTGCCCACTCCATAGACGACGGAAGTGAGAGGATCTTCAACCGTAATAATAGGCAGATTGGTTTCTTCCTGAAATCGGGTCGCAAGACCCGGCAACAGAGAACCGCCGCCCGTAATGACCACGCCCTTATCAATGATGTCACCAGCCAATTCTGGTGGGGTATTTTCGAGTGCATTGCGTAAGGCGTTGACAATAGAATGGATGGGATCTTCTAAGGCTTCCCGAATTTCCGAATCATTTACCACCACTGTTCGAGGAATTCCCGAAATCATATCTCGCCCCTTGACCATCATGGTTTTGGCCTGCTCCATCGGATAGGCTGATCCGACTTCAATTTTCACGCGTTCAGCCATGTGTTCGCCAATCAGCAAATTATACCGTCGTTTGATATAGCTCAGGATCGCATCGTCCATCGAATCGCCCGCCACCTTCACCGACTCACTGCACACAATGCCGCCGAGAGAGATGACCGCAATGTCCGTCGTCCCACCGCCAATATCTACTACCATATTTCCTGAAGGCTCGGTGATCGGCAGTCCGGCGCCTATCGCCGCCGCCACAGGCTCTTCAATAAGGTAGACTTCCCGAGCCCCAGCTTGCTCGGCCGATTCTCGAACAGCTCGTTGTTCGACTTCGGTGATGCGTGAGGGCACCCCAATTATACAACGGGGTCGCACAAAGGCCCGCCGGTTATGTGCTTTCGTAATAAAGTAATGCAGCATACGCTCGGTCATGGAGAAATCGGCAATCACGCCTTCTTTGATTGGACGGATGGCGACAATGTTGCCAGGGGTTCGACCCACCATGCGCTTGGCTTCGACACCTACGGCCAGGACGGTGTTCGTTTGTTTATCAATGGCGACCACCGACGGCTCACTCAAGACAATACCCTTGCCTCGAACATACACCAACGTCGTGGCGGTGCCTAAATCAATGGCGAGATCACTTGAAAACCACCCGAGAATATCACTTAACCCTGCCATGGACCCCCCATATGGAAAGACTGTGAATCAGAAATTGCCGATCATGTACCCGTGCGTGACGCACTATCGACCTATATCGGGAAACGATTTGCAAAAATAAAGGAATAAATGGGAAAAAGTTCGGGTACGGTGTTTATTCGAGCAGCCATAGGCTCATCCATGAATCCACGCTCTCCAGGACAACCTTCATTGGGGATTTCGCCCATCCCAATCGAAAACTCAAGCATTGTCCAAGGTGGGGGAAACACAACACATGCGGCCCCTCATAGGCCGGCCACAGGCTAGGCGATCACCGTGTCTATGTCAAGAGTGGAAAGGGAAAGGCTCACGTCCCTTGGAATGGCCGCGAGTCGGAAACAAATTTCCTTCCCCGGTAGTTAGCAATCTTACTCCTTCAGCCCTTGCTCTCAAGAGCCTGTATGGTATAAGTAGGAAGATATTTTCATGTGACATTTCCTCTTGACCCTTTTCCCCAAGAAGTAAGAGTTACTGCCGTCGTGTCAAAAAAAGTTCTGCTGATTGTCATTTCTCTCGGACTCGTCGCGACATATCTTGGCCTGGTTGGAAACGCCAGATGGGGCGATTCGACCCCTCCTGAGATTTCTCTGAAACAGCCCTTCGAGCTGGTCGGACCGACATCACCTCTTGTGGTCCGTATCCAGGATCAAGAAACCGGTCTGCGTGATGTCTCCATCCGTATTATCCACAACCTAGAAACCTTTGTGTTAGCGGATCAGAATTTTCCATCCGAAGGTTTGCTGTCAGTCGCCGGTGGGAAAGAACACGCGTTCACCTTTGAAAGCATTCCATATTCCAGCACAGACCTTCCTCGACGAGGAGGGCAAGCACAGTTGATTATCACCGCTCGAGACTACTCATGGCGCAATCTGTTTGAAGGCAATGGACAACGTCTTGAGCAAACCTTTACCCCGCAATTTACTCCTCCCCGACTGGAACTGCTTTCACCACCGACGACCATTGTGCAGGGTGGCTCAGGGGTTGTGCGGTATCGGGTCGTTCCAGAAGTCGCCAATCACGGCGTGAAAATCGGAACCGCCTTTTTCCCAGGTTACCCGGCTCCGGACCATGCCGGCATGTTTGCGTTGGTGGCGTTTCCCTACAATGCCCAACCCAACACACCCATCCAGCTAGTGGCTGACGATGGCTTTGGGAACAGCGCACTTTTGGACGTGGACTTTCACGTCAAACCCCAAGTCTGGCGAACCCGCCCGATTAACATTTCCGATTCTTTTATCAGAAAAACCGTTCCATCCATTCTGGCGCAAACACCTGAACTGACGAGCAAGGG
>JAQBGS010000100.1:0-4108 GCA_032128535.1 Nitrospirota bacterium | reverse complement strand
GGTTCCAACTATTCGTTTGTGCTCGCCCTCCATTATTTCCCTGAATTAGGGGAAATGCAAAGGCCGTTGCCAGGCTGGCAGCGGAATTCACGAAATCAAAGCCTGGTCAGCATACAATTGTGGAGGTAGGTTTGGGGTAGGATGACCCCGGAGTCAGAAATGTGGGCTTCTGGTTTGGGAAAAGACCAATGCTTAATGAAAAAGTGAGGAAAGGCTAGCGGTGTCGGCGAGACAGGCTGGACCACTGTGTGTGGCGTCGTTCCGATTTTCTCTTCGAAGGCAAGCTGCTTTTCTTTTTAGAGTTCCAACCCAAGGCGCGTAAAATCCGGCTCACATGATCCGGGTGATATTTCACCCCAAACGAGCGGCGAATCACCGTACCCACACGTTGACAGGTCCATTGATCGGCTCGTAGGTTCGCCGCTCTAGGCCCTTGTTTGAGAATGTGGAGAAGATCCTGGCGTTGTTTCGTCGAAAGACGTGATGGGCGTCCCGTATGGGGTTTCGACTTCAGGGCATTTTTCCCGCCTTCTTCTAGGGCGTCTTTCCATCGTTTGACGGAAGATGGAGCAGCCCCAATTGTTCGAGCCACCTCTCGAATGCCTCGGCCTTTGCCCAACATGGCCGCCGCCAGCCGCCGCCTTGCTTCTAATTTTTCTGCACTTCCTTTTGGTCGCATACAGACATTCTTCGGATAGGCGGGCGGACCACTTAAGGGGGCAAAGAGATTGATCAAATTTTTGAGGGGCTGGCCGCAACAATATTGGGCAAAGCCAATGGGAAGGAAGCAAGCGAGGAAAAAATATGGAGGAAGGAGATGCTGGAAGAGGCTAGCGGCTTTTACGAGTTAAATCGTTTGCCGTATGAGACACATCTGGGTTTGTCATACCATAAAAAGGAGTGGGGGAGCCTGGCATGAGGAAACTTTTGGGAGAACGGATGTCTCCATAGGTATTCAAGATGGAACAATCATCTTGCTGTTTCCCAAACTACCGACTCGCTTAGTAAGCGAGGGTTGTCCCACTGTATGTTCGAGCAGCGCATTCTTGATGTTGTCTCTGGTTATGAGGTCGAGCCATATCACGCCTTTCATTTTGTGGGTTGTACAAGAATTTCCTTTGCTGAAAAGTTGGCTTTTGCCTTGCCATTTTGTCTTTGTTCTCGCTAACTTAGTTGCCAGCAATCAGGGAAGCCTTGACTATGATCCTATTCCAAAATGCCTTCGATTGAATCCACAGCATCTCACACCTTAATTGCCTGCCATGAATGCGATCTCCTACATCGCGTTCATCCGTTGAACTATGGTGAGCGGGCCAAGTGTTCGCGATGCGGTGCATTGCTGTGGGCAAAAAAACGGGACAGTTTTGAACATACCATTATCTTTGCGGTGACGAGCCTCCTGCTGTTTATCTTGGCCAATGTTTTTCCGTTTATGACGTTTGAACTGCATGGCCGGGTTCAAACCAGTCATTTGTCTACGGGAGTGGTGGAATTTTTTGAGCGGGGTATGTGGGAGTTAGGACTCTTAGTTCTGTCGGCCAGCATTCTGTTCCCAGCTCTTAAGATTCTGAGTATGTTGTATGTCCTGGTGCCTTTGGAATTCAACCGACGACCATGGAAGGCTGCGCTGGTTTTTAGGCTTGTCGAACAATGTCATACTTGGGCTATGATGGATGTGTATTTGCTGGGTGTGATTGTTGCCGTCGTGAAGTTGGCGGATTTGGCGACGCTGGTCCCCGGAGTGGCTATTTATGCTTTTGGAGCGTTGATCCTGACCTTGGCTGCGGCTGACTCTGCTCTCGACCCGCATGCAGTTTGGGAGAAAATGGAGAATCTCCGATGAGGGGTTCCTGCACCACTGCAGCCCAGGCGTCACTCATGAGTTGCCATGCCTGTCATCAACTCAGTCCAATACCCACTGGGAGTATCACGGGTGAGGCAATCTGCCCTCGCTGCGAGGCTCATATCCATTTGAGAAAACCCAATAGCATTTCGCGTACCTGGGCGCTCCTGATTGCGGCCTACATTCTGTATATACCCGCCAACCTGCTACCGGTGATGACGGTGATTTCGTTTGGGAAAGGCGAGGCCGATACGATCCTGAGTGGGGTGAAGGAGCTGATTCATGCAGGAATGCTTCCTATTGCTTTGCTGGTATTTTTTGCAAGCATCACGGTCCCTGTCTTAAAACTGTTGTCGCTGACCTACCTCTTACTTTCCATACATTTTAAATCTCGATGGCGACCACGGGAGCGAACACGTCTCTACCGAATCACCGAGGTGGTGGGTCGGTGGTCCATGATTGATATTTTCATGATTTCCATTTTAATTGCCTTGGTGAAGCTTCAGGCGGTGGCTACGATTGAACCAGGGATGGGAGCCATCTCGTTTGCTGCGGTCGTCATCCTGACCATGTTTGCAGCCATAGGGTTCGACCCGCGACTTATTTGGGATAAGATGGAGGAGGGACGATGAAATACGAGGATCCTCAGGATATCGATATAGGCGAGTTGCCAGAAATCGCGGTACGGAAAAAGCGTGGGTTCTCCATCGTTTGGATCATCCCCATCGTTGCTGCTCTCGTCGGAGGGTGGCTCGCCTACAAAACTATCTCGGAAAAAGGCCCCACCATTACCATAACCTTCGAAGATGGGGGAGGGCTGGAGGTCGATAAAACAAAGATTAAGTATAAATCGATTGCGGTTGGAACCGTCAAAAGCGTGGATCTCCTCCCTGACCTCTCTGGCGTTGTCGTCACAGCAGAACTCAGAAAACCTTCTGAGCCCCACCTCACGGAAAATACCAGGTTTTGGGTAGAGCGGCCTCGGATCGGGTTAGGTGGCATTTCCGGACTCGACACCTTAGTCTCCGGCAATTATATTGCGATGGATCCCAGCCCCGGATCACCAGTTCGAACATTTACCGGTCTTGAGAGACCACCTGGAGTACTCAGAGACGAAAAGGGAGCGAAATTCCAATTGCATGCGGAGAATCTGGGTTCGAATAGTCCTGGTGCCCCAATTTTCTTCCATGATATTCAGGTCGGACGAATCTTAGACACGACATTGGAAGAAGATGGTACGGGAGTGGTGTTGGATATTTTTATTGAAGCGCCTCATCACCTCCGTGTACGAGATACCAGCCGTTTTTGGCAGGTAGGCGGTTTTGAAGTATCCATGGGTGCTGAAGGCCTGGATGTGAAAATGGAATCCCTGGCCTCCCTGCTTTCCGGTGGCGTTGCGTTCGATACCCCGGCAACAGCAGGTGGGTCAGATGAACCGAGCCAACCGGGTACCGTGTTTAGGGTTTTTAAAAATTTTTCCAGTATTAAAGAAGAGACGTATGTCTTGACGCGTCCGTTTCTGGTGCATTTCGATGGGTCAGTCCGGGGCCTGAGTGTGGGCGCTCCGGTGGAATTCCGGGGCATCAAAATCGGATCCGTATCCGATATCGCAGTCCAGCTTGATCCCAAGACGCTTCACATTACCATCCCCGTACTCCTCAACATCCAGCCGGAGCGAATTACATCCTCACAGGTCCTACAAGCGCAGTCAAAGGATCATTACGCCATCATGCAGCATATGGTCAAACGTGGCTTGAGAGCCCAACTGGAGACCGGGAGCCTTCTGACCGGACAGCTTTTTGTCTCATTGGATTTTCATCCTGACCTTCCAGAAAAGGAGCTTATGATGACCGGGAAGTACCCGGAGATTCCAGCCGTGCCCGCCACGATGGATCAAGTACGACGGACCGTTACGGATGTCATGGCGGAAATACGAAGATTGCCTCTTGATAAAATTGCTCAGGAACTCCTAGAAACCGTCGAAGGGGCCAACCATCTCGTCAATTCCCCTGAAGCCCAGGAGGCAGTCCACAACCTCAATGCGGCCTTGGGTAATGTGGAAAAGCTCACCGGGGGCCTTGATCAGACAGTCGATGGACTGGCAACAAGTGTGGACAAAACTCTGGCGACCGTCCGGAAAGCTCTACGGGTGGCTGATCCAAATTCACCTGCTGCCGTAAATCTGAATAGCGCCTTGAAGGAGCTGTCTGCTGCTGCACGCTCCATTCGAGTCTTGGCCGATTATCTCGAACAACATCCCGAGGC
>JAQBGS010000099.1:0-3079 GCA_032128535.1 Nitrospirota bacterium | reverse complement strand
CCACTCCTGGTATCAACAACGAAGAGTTATTTAAATTTTTGACAGAGCGCGGTGGAGCCCTGATGGGGTTCCTGGATATATTTTCTGGCGGGGCATTATCGCGGCTCACGATTTTTGCATTGGGCATCATGCCCTATATCAGCGCCTCTATTATTCTGCAGCTGCTTACGGTTGTAGTCCCGCATCTGTCGAAACTCGCAAAGGAGGGTGAACGAGGCCGGAAAACCATTATTCAATACACCCGATATGGCACGATCGTGATTGCCTTTATCCAGGGCTTTGGCATTGCCCTTGGGCTTGAAGGAATGAATGACGGGGCTTTTGTGCTGGACCCAGGCTGGGCTTTTCGATTCATGACGGTGATTACCCTGGTAGCGGGAACAGCGTTCCTCATGTGGTTAGGCGAGCAAATCACGGAGCGCGGAGTTGGCAATGGAATTTCGTTAATTATTTTCTCCGGAATCGTCGCGAGTCTCCCAAGTGCAATTGTGCAAACGTTTGAATTATATAAGGTTGGCCAAATCAGTCTCCTGCTGTTGCTCATTCTTGCGGTAGTGATGTTGGCTGTTATGGCAGCGATTGTCTTTTTAGAAAGTGGGCGGCGAAAAATTGCGGTCCAATATGCGAAGCGAGTGGTTGGTCGTCGGGTTTATGGAGGACAAAATACTCATATTCCTTTGAAAATTAATACAGCGGGGGTTATTCCGCCGATTTTTGCTTCGTCAATTATTGCCTTTCCCGCAACCATTACGAGTTTTATTCAGGTGCCTTGGGTTCAGGCGTTTGGGGCACAATTGGCTCCAGGTTCTTTGTTGTATACCATGATGTATGTTGGCCTGATTATTTTCTTTTGCTTTTTCTATACAGCTGTTGTGTTAAACCCGGTAGATATGGCGGACAATATGAAGAAATATGGCGGTTTTATTCCTGGCATTCGTCCAGGCCAAAAGACGGCCGATTTTATCTATAAGGTTTTAACAAGAATTACGTTTGCTGGCGCGATCTATCTTGCGATTGTCTGCGTCATTCCTGAATTGCTGATTTATAAGTTGAATATGCCGTTTTATTTTGGGGGGACCTCGTTGTTAATTGTCATTGGGGTGGGCCTTGATACGGCTCAACAAATTGAGAATCATATGCTCATGCGCAATTATGATGGGTTCCTTGGAAAAGGACCATTAAAAGGAAGAAGCGGCTAAGGAGCATGAGAGTTATTTTTCTTGGCCCTCCAGGGGTAGGGAAGGGCACGCAGGCAGATTTTATTGCGCAGAAGTACGGGATTCCTAAATTGTCAACGGGAGATTTGCTTCGGGAAAGTGTGGCGAAAGAAACGTCATTAGGTAAAGAAGCGAAGGGGTATATGAACCGAGGGGAATTAGTCCCAGATGCGGTGGTGATTGGATTGGTTGAAGAAAAACTCGGGTCAATCGAATGCCAACAAGGGTTTCTTCTTGACGGGTTTCCACGAACCGTGGCCCAGGCTGATCAATTGTCGACCTATTTGACAGCCAAGGGAGAAGCATTAGATCGCGTCGTGTATTTTTCTCTTTCAAAGGATGAGATTGTCAGGCGAATTAGTGGGAGACGAAGTTGCCCGAATTGTAAGGCAGTCTATCATCTTGAATCAGTTCCGCCAAAACGAAAAGGCATCTGCGATACCTGTGGAAAATCGCTCGTTCAGAGAAATGATGATAAACCTGAAACCATTGAATCGCGCTTGGCCGTTTATCAGGAGCAAACAGCTCCCTTAATTGAGTATTATCAGAGCAGAAATATTCTCGGTGAATTAGACGGAGCAGGCTTAGTGCCTGCTGTGCAGGATCGTTTAGTAGCTCTTTTGGCCTAGCCAAGAGTAGAATGATTATTCTTAAAACTCTTGAAGAGATTGAACTGATATCTCGAGCTAGTCAAATTGTCGCAGAATGTCAAAAAATATTGATTCGTGAAATCAAACCCGGGATGACCACGCTGGATTTAGATGTGTTAACTGAAACGTGTATTCGTGATCTTGGGGGAATTCCAGCGTTTAAAGGCTATCGGAATTATCCTAAAAGCCTATGTGCTTCGCTCAATAATGAAGTCGTTCATGGGATCCCTTCACGGCGCGTCCTGAAGGATGGCGATATTATCGGGTTGGATGTTGGAGCCATTGTCGAAGGATTTTATGGCGATGGCGCGGTGACTGTTTCGGTAGGTGAGGTTCAGCCATCGATTCGTAAGCTGATTCAGGTCACGCATGAGGCCTTATCCAAAGGTCTTGAGCAGGCTGTGGTTGGAAAGCGGTTATCGGACATCTCTGCTGCCATTCAAGCTCATGTGGAGCAAAATGGATTTTCAGTTGTGCGTGACTTTGTTGGCCACGGTATTGGTCGCCAGCTGCATGAAGAACCGCAAGTTCCTAATTATGGGAAGCCTGGCCAAGGCCCACGTTTAAAACCCGGGATGGCTCTTGCTATTGAGCCAATGGTCAATATGGGAGGAGCTGGAGTGAAAGTGTTAGAAGATGGGTGGACGGCGGTGACTAGCGACGGCTCGCTATCGGCTCATTTTGAACATACGATCTCCATTGAGCCAACAGGGCCTCCTCGCATTCTCACGGCTTGTAACTAAAAGGGACGCTTAGAACTTTTCTGATGGGAAAAGAGGATGTCATTGAGGTGCAAGGGTCTGTGACCGAAACATTGCCGAATGCGATGTTTCGCGTGAAACTAGAAAATGGGCATAAATTATTGGCCCATATTTCAGGGAAAATGCGTATGCATTTTATTCGGATTTTGCCGGGCGATAAAGTGACCGTGGAGCTTTCTCCCTATGATCTTACGCGTGGCCGGATTACTTATCGGTTTAAATAGAGGGTGATATCGTGAAAGTTAAATCATCAGTAAAGCCCATTTGTGTTAAGTGTAGTGTGATTCGCCGAAAAGGTGTTGTTCGTGTCTTATGTGTGAATCCTAAGCACAAGCAGCGTCAAGGGTAGGGAACCTTTGCACGAAAATTAAAAAGGGAATGCCTTTAACGAAGGAATAGAAGCGATGGCCAGAATTTCAGGTGTAGAACTTCCAGTTGGGAAACGTGTTGA
>JAQBGS010000098.1:0-3328 GCA_032128535.1 Nitrospirota bacterium | reverse complement strand
CACACGAACAGCCCATGGCTCAAAGTCTTTTTGATAAAACTCTTCCGCCATTTTCATGGCGTCTAAACAGGTCATTCCCCCAGGTTCGTTCAGGGTATAATAATAATCCAAGGGCATATCGTATTCGTCCTGCTTATGAATTGTGATGCCGAATTTATCAGGATTCCTGACCATTGGCGTATGGCGATAGGCCACAAAATAAAACAATTCAACTGAATGAATATACCGCTTGTTATCCAGGAGAAATTGGCGAGTTTCTTCGGCTTCATCCCGCATTTCACCAGGAAATCCATAGAAGGCCATCACATGATTCCAAATCCCCGCTTTGGCCGCCTCTCGTAAATTGTTCTCGATCACGGATTTCTTGGCATGTTTATCCATTAGCTCCAAGACGCGCTCGTTAGCCGACTCCATCCCATAATACAGAGTACAACAACCGGCTTGAACAGCCTGCTTCCATATTTCCGGATCTTGTAACGTTTCCTCAAACCGAATCAGAGTCGTCCATTTAATCTTCACTTCTTCTTGAATCAGCAGTTGCGACACTTTTTTCAACAACGCTGGTGGATAGGATTCATCCGAAAAAAGAAAATGTTTCGCATCATATTTGTCTTGTAATGCTTTAATCTCCCGAACGACGTCCTGTGCGGGCTTCCCTCGATATTGGTCGAAGTAGCCTTGCCCATGATCGCAAAACGTGCACCGGCCCCAATAACACCCTCTGGTCGCCAGATACGGCAATATCCGTTCTGGCACAAAATACATATCGAGCGGAAGCCCATCAAAATCCGGAAGCGGCAACGCCGTCGTTTTTTCCGTATAAATTTCAGTGTTAACCTTCACCTCTCCATCCTGACACCACATGAGGTTGGGAACCTGCTCCCAGGCACGTTCCCCAGCCAGCGCTTCTAACAGCCAAAGCAGCGCATGTTCGCCTTCATAGAGAATGGCCGAATCGAATACATTTTTGAAAAACTTATCTTGCTTGGGGAGATCTTCTTGCAACCGAGTGATGACATTGCCACCTACGGTCACATGAATATCCGGAAATTCCGTTTTGATCATTTTGCAAAAGGTCATCCCGGCCAACAGCTGCATTTGCGTACCGATAGAAATACCAATGACCTCAGGTTGTTCCTTATGAATGGCGGGAAGCACGAGTTGCCGACAGACATCACGGTAGATATTGACGCTCTCATCTTCCAAGCTCGCCAACACTTCTGTGGATACGCCCGAGCGATAGCCCAAATTGCTTTCCATAGGATAAAACACGAGGGAAGCCGGGAAATAGGCTGCCGAAATATATTGCATCACATCGCGGAAGGTATTGAGAGCCCCTTCCAATTTTTCAGCCTGGTAAAACGCTTCCCCTCTGACTATGGTCTTCGCCTCCTGAGCCTGTTCAGCTAAGGCCATCACATCAACTCGGTCTTGGGCGCGTAGACACCGCAGTCGTTCACGCTCCACATCGGACAACTGCTGACGAGCTTCTCGCTCTTCTAGGCCTCGACGCTGTTGATCCATCCGCATCTTGACCCAAATGAGAAAAGTATCGGTAAAAAACAGATCATACATTTCGATATTAATGTCTTTTTGAATGACCTCATGCCCATATTCACGCAAGACGGCGGTGAGACTGGGGAGTGCGAGGTACGGCGCGGTAGGAACCCATTCCGGCGGGAACAGGAGCATGGTCTTAAACGTACGGCGAGGCTTGGTCGTCGATGCAGCCCCGTCAATGTCAATGAGGGTATCAGTCATCGTCCTCCCTTCCTAATGGTTAAACCGAGGCAAAATTCGAGGAGGAATCTTGTGAGCCTAGCTGAAACTGTAAGGTTGGCAATTTATTGGAACCAAAATGCGAAACATAGAGGAAGACATATTCACGAACGAAGATTTTTAAATCCCAACCGGCATAATGATTTTGCTCAAATTCCTCGAAGACGCGTTCGGCATCTTCAATACTCAGACCTTCTTTGACCGTAAAGTAATAGTCCATGGCTAAATCCCATTCAGGATTTTTATAAAAGGTAATGCCAAACTTTTCGGGATTCTTCGCCACCGGAGTATGCTTACTCAAGTCAAAAGTCCCAAACCCAATCGAATGGACATGATCTCGATTGTCTTCCAAAAATTGGGTCGAAAACTTCGCATCTTCGTAGGTTTCTCCCGGAAACCCGAAAAAGCCCATCACATGATTCCACACCCCATGTCGTGAAGACAGCTCCAAACTCTGTTGGATAATTTCAGTTGTCGTCGCCTTATCCATGAGTTGTAAGACCCGCTCACTCCCCGATTCATAACCCATATGCAAATACTTACATCCCGCATCTTGCGCATCCTGCCAAATCTCATCAGACAACAAACTTTTTTCAAATCGGATATGCGTAGTCCAGGCAATATCCAGCTTGGACTCTACCAACTTCCTCGTCACCTTCCGAAAAAGTGCCGGCGGATAGGACTCATCGGTAAAATGGAAATGACGGGTCTGGTATTTTTCTTTCAAGAACGTGAGTTCGTCGATGATTTGCCAATCTTTTTTCGTACGATACCCGGAGGTATAACCTTCACCATGATCACAAAACTCACAACGTCCCCAATAACAGCCTCGCGTCGCCAGATAGGGCAAGATCGTTTCCGGAACAAAATATTTTTCCATCGGCAACCCATCAAAATCTGGAGGCGGCAAGGCGCCCATATTCTCGGCAAAGGTTTCGCTATTCACATGAATGCCTGCCTCATCTCTGAAAATGAGATTCGGGACATGGGAAAGCTCAGTCCCATTCGCAATGCCTTCGATCAATCGCAATAGCGCGGTTTCACCCTCATACACAATCGCGCTATCAAACAACGCAAACAGTTTCGGCGTGTCAGGTAAAACATCCCGGAAACGGGTGACGGTATTGCCGCCAATCGTGACATGAATATCAGGGAACTGTTCTTTAATCATCGCGCAAAAGGTCATGGAAGAAAACAATTGTTGGCGAAGAACAATCGAAATACCAATCACATCTGGCTGTTCCACAAGAATGGCTGGTTTTAAGATGTGCTCAAAGACATCCCGATACACATTCACTTGCGTATCATTCACCGCATCCAAGACCTCAGTGGACATAAAGAGCTTATAGGATAAATCCGTCTCCATCGGCGGCATACAAATTCTGGCTGGGGAATACACGAGAGAAATCGTGGCCGTCACCTCTCGAAACACCGCAATAGCCCATTCCAGCTTTTCACCGTCATAAAATTCTGGCGTACGCACAATGCGTTTGGCCTCCTCGGCCTTTTCAATCAACTCTCCGATTCGACTACGGGAACAGTCACAGAG
>JAQBGS010000097.1:0-8847 GCA_032128535.1 Nitrospirota bacterium | reverse complement strand
ATGGGTGATCCGAATTAATGCTGCCGTTCGGGCGCATGGCGTGACCTACAGTCAGTTCATTAATGGATTGAAAAAGGCCAACGTGCTCATCAACCGAAAAATGCTCTCGGAAATGGCCATTCACGACCCTCAAGGATTTGCACACCTCGTCACGCTGACCCAAGGTGCGGGACAGCTGGCCGCCGCTTAGTCTTCGGTGTTATCACCTCAAATTCAAACCCGGAAGTCGGCATAGCAATTTGCCAGGCCTCTAACACTTCCGGGTGAAATTCCCCGATATAGCCAATCATCTCCCCCTGACAACGAATCTGTCCAACCCGACCATCCAAAAATGATGGGTGGGACACGGGTTCTAAGTCATAGGGCCAGGCCATGTAATACATCAAAAGATCCAGGTAGCTATGCATTTCGGAAAAGTTCGCACCGGGATGGGCACTAATCGCAGCCAGGGACAACACGGTACGAGACCCCACATCCGCTTCCTCATCCACGCGCGCCACTTCGCCAACTTCGAATAATAGATGCGGATAAAACACGCGAGGGGATAACGCTTCCACACGAAGAAGACAGGGCAGAATAGAAGGCCGTAAGCAGGCATAGGTCAGGGACATGACATTGTCGACTTCCACCAGCGATTCATATTTGGTGTCCGTCAGACGCATGCGTTCAATAAATTCTTGGCGTGAGGCTAGGATATTGGAAAACATTTCCTGAAATCCAAACCCGACTAATAAATCGCGAAGCCGGTCACTTGTCTGTTCCTGCTCGGATAAACTTCCCACAGTAAACGTCTGCGGCATGATCGGAGAAAAAGAATCATAGCCGCGTGTTATCGCTACATCTTCGGCCACGTCCATCACATGCATCAGATCGTTCCGGAACGCAGGCAATTTGACGGACACTGTTTGGCGAGTGGCTTTGACTTGATACCCATAAGAAGCCAGAGCAGATTGAATGGCCTCGGCGCCCAGTGGCATGCCCAAGGCTTGTTCGATGGCATGTAAGGATACCCGGTGAGCGTCTCCCATATCGCACGGAGTTTTAATCGTTTTGCCCATGGCAGTTTCATACGGATACACCATATCGATGGGCTCAATGGTGGCACCTCGATCGGCAAGATTGCTGGCAAAAATATTTAAGGCCAGAATCACCATCGATAGATCGGTTCCTGTCACTTCCACGAGTAAATCCGTATCGCCAATGTGCACTTCGCCCAGTTCCCGACTATTGATGATGGGCGGAAAAGACAACACTTGTCCGTTGGCGTCCCAGAGCAGGGGGAGTCGTTCACAACCAGCCACGATGCCTCCATACTCGAGCCCTTTTGGATGAAGAGTGAGGACTTCATGTGGCGTCATTTTTTCCTCAAACCCCAAAGGTGTAAAACGTACTTCATCAGGTTTCACCAGACCATAGGTGACGGGAAAGGCGATGGATGACAGGCGATACAGCCCGATAGAGACCGTCTCTCGTTTCCGTCCAAAGGCATCTGCTAGCTTTTCTTGGGTTTGAATACATTGATCCAGACCCTTTTGGGTCATGGGATATCCAAGTGAGGCGCAGGCCGCCACAAACGGGCGAACAGTCTCCATCCCTTGCATCACCTGAATGCGCCGTTTCGCGCGACCGCGAGATGAAAAGAAAGGGTATGGCTCAAGCCCACCAGTCAGCACGGAGCGAATTTGCCGAGCAATGCCTTCCACACACCACAGGTCCGGACGATTTGTATCCTGCAGTTCGACTCGCACTTCGCCTGTGTCAGTGGAGACATCTTTCACTTCCCCTTTGACTAATGGCATCCATTGTTCGATGTCCGACATGGAAGCCGATTGCCCGACCAGCTCAGAGAAATCTTGTTGAAAAATGGATATCGTGGGCATGATAAATTTCTTAAAATTGGCGGCGCATGTTGCGCACGGCCTCTAAGTCTGAAGTAAATAAGTCACGAATATCTTGAATGCCTAAGGCCACCATAGCCATACGATCTAAGCCTAGTCCCCAAGCGATCACCGGTACGGTCACGCCCAATGGCACCGTGACTTCAGATCGAAACAGCCCTGCTCCACCTAGCTCCATCCAACCAAGCTTAGGATGGCGCACATGCATTTCTACAGACGGTTCGGTAAAGGGGAAATAGGCCGGAAGGAATCGTATCTCTTTAGCTTGGGCCATTTCGGTGGCGAACAGTTTAAGTAATCCTAACAAGGTGCGAAAATTAATATCCGAGCCGAGGACGATCCCTTCCACCTGAAAAAAATCGGTGGCATGGGTAGCATCCACTTGGTCGTAACGAAAGCACCGGGCAATGGAAAAAAACTTACTCGGGACCGGTGGTTTAGTGGCCAACGTGCGTGCCGAAACTGCGGTACCTTGACTACGCAGGACCAAGCGCTTGGCGCGTTCAGGATCATAGGAATATTGCCACCCTTTGGATCCCGTGCTTCCCCCGTTCTTATGGGTCTCGGCCACCTGACTCAGAAAGGGTTCGGGAATGCGTTTGGCATGGGTGGGTTCTTTCACAAAGTACACATCATGAATGGCGCGTGCGGGATGGAATTGGGGCATAAAGAGGGCATCCATATCCCAAAACTCCGTCTCCACGAGTTCGCCACGCATTTCTTGAAAGCCCATACTCGTCAATTTGGTTTTCACCGTATCCAGAAACTCGCGATAAGCATGGCGTCGGCCTATGGCTAATCGCGGAGGACGGAGATGGATGGAATATTTGCGAAAGGAAAACTTCCGCCAGGACCCGTCTTTTAAATGCTCAGGGGTCAATTGCGAAATTTCTTCTGCCGCATCTTCCCGCAAATTGGGTAACAGATGTCGTCCCTCAGGGGTGAGGGCATATGCGCGTTCGGTATGGTCATCGATACGAAAGGGCTCTTGGGTATTGCCACGCTTCACGGCGTATTGGCGAAGCAAAGCTTGGTGATTCTCGGAAAACGAATCCAACGGTCGGGTTCCCTTGTGGATTTCATTCAGTAACCATCGTAACGCCTCAATGGAGGGACTCTTCTGTTCCGTAATGTGGAGCGAACCCCCCGCCCCTAAGGACAGCACACCTTCTTTTTTTAACTGGCCAAAAGCCCGGCTCAGTTCGGAGGGTTGAAATTGCCCGGTGGCTTGAAGGTCTTTGACAGTGGTAGTTTGACCTTCCTGTGAAGCCGCGTGAACAATTTGTAGAATCCACTCGGGTGGCGAAGTGGCTTGTTGAAATTTCGTGCCCACCTCGGTCAGGACCACATAGGTGGTCGTCGTTTCAGAGACCAGCTGCACCAATTGCTTCGTCAGCAGCCAACCAACGGCCATGCTGATTTGAGAAGAGGCCAGTGTGGTGACTTGAACCAGTTCGGGATCCTTGAGGGAGTCCGTCGCGGCGGCCCCGAGGGCTCGAAGGACCTGAATTTCGAGAGGATGGAGGCTATCGGTCTGGTTAGGTGAACTCATGAAGCTTACTAGACAATGACCGTCTGACCGGCGGTGCGCAGATGTCGAATGGTGTCCGGCATATTGTCGCTGCCGAAAATAGCCGAGCCAGCGACCAGAACATTCGCCCCGGCTTTCAGAACGGACGCCACATTTTTCACCGTAATCCCGCCATCGACTTCCAGATAGGGCGAACCCTTGGAAGCTGAAATCATGGCCCGAATCTGCCGAATTTTATCCAGGGTGGAATCGATGAATGTTTGTCCACCAAATCCAGGATTGACGGACATCACCAACACCAGGTCCACATCGCCAAGAATGTGTTCTAACGTGGTGACCGAGGTGGCAGGATTCAAGCTCACTCCGGCTTTCATGCCATGTTCTTTAATGGCTTGAACTGTTCGATGAAGATGAGGGCACGTTTCCACATGCACGGTCAAAATATCGGCTCCCGCCTTAGCAAACTCCTGAATAAACTCGTCAGGATTGGTCATCATCAGATGGACGTCTAACGGCAGTGCCGTCACCTTGCGAAGCGCTTCCACCATGGGTGGGCCAACCGTGAGATTCGGCACGAAATGGCCGTCCATCACATCGACATGAATCCAATCGGCGCCAGCCGCTTCGACTTGCTGGACCGCTTCAGCTAAGCGGGCAAAATCGGCGGAAAGAATGGAAGGGGAAATTATGGGTGTCGTCATCGTGTGTCAGATTTTTTCAATCGGCATGCAAAGAATCCATCCATGGTAAACGACTGAAACGCGGTACACAAATGGCCATGGTCCGATACGAGCGAAAGCCCGGCGGTGGCCATCCAAGGCGTGACAGGTTCTGGCTGAAATTCTGGATGTTCCTGGCAAAACGCGGAGACGACTTCTGTGGTTTCCTCCGGTTCAATCGAGCAGGCACTATAGACCAAGATTCCCCCTGGTCTCAAGAGGGTACAGACGCGATCCAGTATTTGTTTTTGCATGTGACGGGATTGTTCAATCGTCGAGAACTGTTTCAGCATCTTTCCCTCGGGATGCCGTCGTAAGATGCCCAGTCCTGAGCAGGGAGCATCAACGAGAATGCGGTCAAACGGTTCTGTAAGAGATAGTGCCGCCGAAGAGGGGGAATCTTGAGTTGTCGGCATGGTGTTTGGCCCATTAGTGGCGACATCACGTTCATGTGTGTGAACGATCTCAATACCTAATCGTTGGCAATTGTCGGTCAGTCGGGTGAGCCGTTCGCGTTGACGGTCCAGCGCGATGATCGTGCCTTGGTTCTGCATCAATTGCGCAAGATGCGTCGTCTTTCCACCCGGAGCCGCGCAGGCATCAAGAACACGTTCCCCGGGTTGCGGGTCAAGCAGAGGAGGAATGAGCTGCGCCGCTTCATCTTCAATGTAACACCAGCCTTCTTGTACGACAGAAAGGTGACCCGGGTAGCCACATTTGTCGAGTGTCAATCCCAACGGGCTCACGGAAGTTTCCTTTGCAGAAATCCCTTCAGCCTCAAGACGATCTAATACTGCCTGGCGTGTACAACGCAGGGTATTGGTCCGCAGCGTCATGGGGGGAATCTCCAAGGTTTTCCGGCACAGTACTTCAGCCTGATCAATTCCAAAGGCCTTAATCCATCGTTCGACCATCCATGAAGGGCAAGAATGACAAATTGAAAGAGCGTGAACAGGATCGATGTGAATATCGGGGAGCGGTGGTTCCGGTTGGCGAATCAGATTGCGCAGGATGGCATTCACCAGTCCCCCCCAATCATGTCCCGGCTGTTTCCGAATCAGTTTCACGGCCTCGTTCACGGCGGCAGAATCCGGAACCCGGTCCAGATACAGCAATTGATAAGCCGCGACACGTAAGATCGTGGCCACATTCAAGGGAAGCCGAGCCAAAGGTTTTCGGGAGATCTGATCCAAGCGCCAATCGAGGTTGATGGCATGTCGCAACACCCCATACACCAGTTCAAAGGCTAGCGCACGATCTTGAGTAGACAGCACGACATCTTTGATAGCGGCCTCAAAGACGTCATCGGCAAAGTTTTGACCTCGATAAATGGTTTGCAAAACTTTGCAGGCAAATTTTCTCGGGTTTGAAGGAGAAGGCATGAAATAACAGTTAGCGGTTGAACAGATGAATTGTGAAGCGTCAGGCGTAAGGGGCGTTAGCAGGGGAAGTCTTTTTCGCCTTACTCCTCACACTTTAGGGATGCTCGTTTTTAGTCTGGGGAAAAAGTTCGGAGCCAACTGAGCAGCCATCACGATAGCGTCGACCAAACTGGTCGGATCAGCCTTCCCTTTTCCCGCGATATCAAACGCTGTCCCATGATCCACCGAGGTACGAAGGATAGGCAGGCCTAATGTGATATTCACGCAATGGCCAAAGGCCACGGTCTTTAATGGAATTAATCCTTGGTCGTGATAAAGCGCCACAAGGCCATCAAAGGATCCGGCGAGGGCTTTGGCAAACATGGTGTCGGCAGGGTGAGGGCCACTACAAGTAATGCCTTGGGCCTTGGCCCGTTTGATGGCCGGAAGAATGAGCCGTGTTTCTTCATCACCAAACAGACCATTTTCTCCGGCATGAGGATTGAAGCCGGCTACGGCAATCCGAGGTTTCCTCACACCAAACAACTGCTTCAAGCCAAAGTGGGCCAAACGAATGGCTTTCAAGATTTTTGGTACAGTGAGTGTCTTGGCGACATCCCGTAACGGTAAATGGGTGGTGGTGAACACAATTTTCAGGGGCCCGCCCATGATCATCATGCCCGATTCTTTGGCCTTGGTTAGGTCAGCCAACATTTCTGTATGTCCGGGGTAAAGATGCCCGGCCATGTGCATCGCCTCTTTGTTAATGGGTGCCGTGACCATTCCGCCGACACAACCGGCTTGGGCTAGCCGCACGGCAGATTGAATACAGGTTACGGCCATCTCACCAGCTTTGGCTGATACGTGCCCCGGTCTGATGGATCGCACTGGTTGAGAGCAGGGGTCGAACAACGGGAGATGGCCTCGTCGAAAGGCCTGCTTGGCTGTGGATTCCTCATGTCCTTCAACCGAGGCGATCAGAAAAGAAGTTTTGAGGCAGTGAATGGTCTGCTCGAGAACCGGTCGACTACCAATGATCAATGGCCGACAGACCTGCCAGACCTTTGGTAATTGCAAAGCCTTCACGATGATTTCAGGCCCAATACCAGCCGGATCACCCATGGTGATGGCAAGAATCGGTTTCGGATTAGGTAATGCAGCCATGTTGGAAAGATCTTATCGGGGATTCTTGGTGGATTTCTTTGATCGAGAAGTTGTTTGAGACTTGTTGCTCTGTACAAATGTTTGTCGGGCCAGGTCGATGATCGTTTGAACGGGTTGCTTCGTGCGTTCGGCCAGCGCAGCACAATCTCGATATTCCGGTGTGATCTTGACCTGACCATTGCCAAGTTTCGCAATTTTTACTCGAACCGACCCATGAGGTAGTCGAACGGTTTGAATTTGACGCGGCACAATCGCGCGCTCCAATTCTTGAACACGAACACCAAGCGTGGTTGTTTCGGACAACAGAATGGTGGTCAAGACCTGAAGGTCTTGAGGCCATGCCACCACCGAGACAATGGTTCCGGGCCGATTACGTTTCATCATCGTCGGGGTCAAGGTGACATCCAAAGCGCCAGCGTCAAAAAGATGGGTCATCATCTGGTCGTAGAATTGGGGATTCATGTCATCGATATTGGTTTCCAGTTGAATGATCCGTTCTGAGGTGATCTGTGAGAGGGTTTCCTCTTTCCCGAGAAAGAGCCGAAGCACATTGGGCCATCCCTCAGGATCGGCCGTGCCCGCGCCATAGCCAATTGTGTGTGGTGTTAAGGGGGGAAGCGTTTTACAATTTTGAGATAATGTCCTGATTAACGCCATGCCCGTGGGGGTGGTGAGTTCCAACGCCGGTCCGTTGGAATATACGGATATGCCCTTGGCCATCTGGGCCACGGCAGGTCCCGGCACCGGAAGCAGTCCATGCGCCGTGGAAATCGTGCCCGCCCCGAGGTTAATCGGAGAACATGACACCGTAGTGACGTTCAGATGAGTAAGCCCCAACAGTGTCCCGACAATATCTACGAGCGAATCGATGACACCCACTTCATGGAAATGGACTTTTCCAAGAGATTTGCCATGCACTGTCCCTTCGGCTTCCGCAATGAGCTGAAACGTTTGAAGGGCCTGCTTGCGGATAGCGTCAGGCAGGCGACTATCCTTTAACGTTTTTTTGATGGCAGCGAGTGATAAGGGTTTGGTGAACCCCTTTTGAATGTCCACATCCACTTTCGTAGCTCGGAGGCTGTTGCGAATCACTTGTTGTTCACGAAGCCGATAGCCCTTGATGCCTAACCCTTTCAGGCCTTTTTCAAGAACCTGCAGGGGCACGCCCGTGTCCACGAGGGCGCCAAGAAACATGTCTCCGCTGACTCCTGAAAATGCATCGATATGAAGATGTTTGGCCATGGGATTGTTTGTAAATGAAACTAATGTCGAAACCGTATCATACCAAAATCTGCAATGCGACTATATGAAACATTCTGATACCAGAAGATTGGAGTACTTTGTGCTCTTATATTTGAAAAGGTTTCTAGGAAGGTGCAACTATCGCTTGGTGCGTCTCGGAGAGCGCAACCTTTGCGTGGAACAAAAGGACCAAAAACTATGGTGGCCTTGTCGTGGTCCTTCGACATGACTCAGGACAGGTCCTTCGGGTTCCCTGCGCTGTTCGCCGACTCCGGTGTCGGCTGCACGGCTACGCTAAAGGGCAGAGTTAAAAAATGAGGCAGAAAAACCTAATTTCTGTCTCCCTCCATATTTTTCCAATAGCCTAAAAACCTGAAATATTATTAGTCTGAAGAGAAATTGTTTGGCACAATAGAAATGATGCTTATGAACTATCCACGAGAAGAGAGGTGCCTGTTGTTTGAAGGAATTCGGCCTAAGCAGATAATGATATGCCTAAGCGTAGTTGGGATGTTTTTTCTTTGCGGGCCAGCCGACGCGAGAAAAGGAAGGTCGTTCCAATCTCCAGTGACGGTTGAGGAGGTGGCGACGTCTCCCAATCCGTTTATTATTGGGCAAAGTCCCTTGACGCTTTCCCTGATGGTGAAGGTGCCGTTATCCGGCATTGACGGCAAAGTCCTGGAAGTATCGGCACTGATTACGTCGCCGACCCGTCGATCCATGAGTTTTGTGAGTCAACGGCTGTCCTTAGCCGAAGCCACCCAAGGGGGACAGGTAGCTGTGGTCCCGCTGGAATTAGTGTGGGATGGGAAAGACCAGTATGGAAAATTGGTGGCTGATGGATCGTATTTTTATGAGATCCAGGCCAAAGTGATGGAAGATGAAGGGTACGGTCCTCGAACAAAGATTGTGTCTCACCGGGTTCAAGGCAC
>JAQBGS010000096.1:0-2750 GCA_032128535.1 Nitrospirota bacterium | reverse complement strand
GGGATCGGCGGGGTTCCTCGGTTTTACCCATCTGGTGGAAGTCGCACATCAAGGCGAATGCTTGTTGAATAAATTGCGGCAAGGGGAAATGAGCGTCTCTCCCTTTATCATCGACATCATTCTGGAAGCTGTGGATGCCGTCAAAGCTTTGCATGCCGATATCCGGACAACAGGAGAGGATTCGCATGTGGATACGGCATTGATCGTAAATAAATTGGCCCTCACGATGGATGCCGCCTATGATCTCAAGGATGTCATGGCTGCTGCTCCAGTCGTGAAGAGTTCATCCCCATTAGCGACGGGCCCTTTGGAAGAAGAGACAATCTCGGCGGAGATTGTAGCCCCTGAAGCTTCGGGTTCTTTATTGGAAAAACCAGAAGAACAAGAAAAGCAGGCCGATCCTCCTTCGGCCACGGAGGCTTCTGCTGTTGTGGCAGAGAACCCCCACGACCTTTCCGAGGTGTTGCCTAAAATGCAGGATGGGGCTTCATGTAACTTCCAGGCGGCCTCATTCGACCCGACAAAAACCTCGGGGAAAGAAGAAGACTCGACCGTTCATGAAGGGAAAAAACAGGAAGAACATGTTATGCATTTAGTCGGCGAATTGGTTTTGGGACGTAACCGGTTGATGAAACTTTGGTTCGGGCTTGAAGAACAAGATGAGAGCAATCCGCTTGTTCGTGAGCTTGGGGTGACATTGGCGCAACTGAATCTAGTGGCATCGGATTTACAGTTAGCCGTCATGAACACGCGAATGGTTCCGATTTGGAATGTGTCTTCACGATTTCCCCGGTTGGTGCGGGATTTATCTGGCAAATTAGGCAATCAGTCGCGGCCGGATTTCATGAGGGAAGATACCAAGGTGGATGAATCCGTGTCGAATGAACCGGGTGACATCGTAGTGCATTTAGTACGGAATTCCATGGATTATGGATTGGAGTCTGTGAAAGAAGGAAAACGAATGAAAAAAAATCCTGATGGCTCGGTGCGAGCAGCCTTAGATCAGGAAGGAAATACTATCGTTATCCGTATCGAAGACGACGGGCCAGGCTTTACGGTCGTGGCCGAGGAAATTCACAAACTGGTTGAACAGACGACCAAGGCAACCAAAGAGATGTGTGATATGGTTCGATCAATTCAGCAGGAGACTAAGAGTGCGGTGTCTTCCAGTGATCAAGGCACGAACAAGGTTTGCCAAGATGTGGAACAGGCGAATAAGACTGGAGAGGCCCTTTCGAAAATTCAGGCTATGGCCAATGAAATGGCTGTGATGATCCAAGACATCGCCAGTGCGGCTGAAGTGCAGTCGAACGTCACACAGCAAATAGCAGGCGACTTGGAGGCCATGACGCAAACGACTAGACAAACAATCAGAGGTGTTGCTGAATCGGCCCAATCCTGTCATCAACTCATTACTTTAGCGAATGATCTACAGAAAACGGTTAGCGTGTTTAAAGTGTGACGGGATAAGGCTAAGGATAACTCCATCCGTATACCTTGGATTTCCTGGCATCTTCTAAATCATGAGTCAGATTCCTAAGGAGATGGCGGAGTTTCAGACGGAGCAGACGAAGGAGGTAGCAGTTGATTTTTTTGATTCACGGCCTTTTCCAGCAAGCCGACCGAGTCTTTCAACAGATCCGCCGCGCAGGTCAAGGTGACATGCAGTTGTTTCCAGGCATCATCCCAGCGTTCTTCCCGTTGGAGATCCTGAAAGCGTTGATGTTGTTCTTGGAGGATGGCTTTTTTCGCATCAAGCATCAATCTGTCGGCTTGGGCGCTGGCTGGTCTGTCCATAATAAGTATCCTTTATGAAAATAAAAAAACGAATAATGACTGAACCCTATCAGAGTAGCGATTGGGGTCTCAAGAACCCCATGTATGGGTTTGATAGAGAATCTAGGCTGTTTTGTTCCGTTGGTGCCAAATTTGGCGGAATGAAGCTGAAGTTCTCCTTCCTTGCTGTACGCCAATGAGCGTTGCCAAGGAACCTATTCGAGTTTTGGTGGTTGTTGATTCCGTCTTTATGCGAAAACGAATTTTCATGATGCTCATGAAATGTGTAGATCTGGAAATGATCGGGACAGCTATAGATGGGGTTGATGCCATCGCGCAAGCTCAACGCACTCAGCCGGATGTGATGACGTTGGATGTCGAGATGCCTGGCATGAATAGGTTGGAAGTCTTAGACCATATGATGGTGCATCACCCTCTTCCCATTATTATGGTGAGTGCCTGGACAGAAGAAGGGGCGGCTGTGACGCTTCGAGCGCTTGGGCGAGGGGCTGTTGATTTCATTGCCAAACCGATGAACTCGGATCCCTCTGAGATGGGGGTGATCGAAGGGCTATTGCAAACCAAAGTTCGTGAAGCGTTTCAGTTGCGACATCGTCTTCCGTTCATTCGGCATATGGAAACTCATCGGGACGGGTTTGTGGATGGGGTCCCTTCTGGTTTGAAGATTCCAGATAGACCAAGGTCCTCTGAGGGTCCGTTTGGAAAACCTTCACTCAACAATGTCCGTGAAACATCGAAACAGACCGATTTTCCGTTGGTCGTGATTGGCGCATCGACAGGAGGCCCAAATTCGGATTGCCGTCGGCGGAGCCCACGAAGGATACGCGTATTGTCGTCGTGGAAGTGACTCATTTGATTTTGGGCTTTATTGTCGATTCTGTGGAAGAGGTCCTGCGACTTCCGGAAGAATTCATTGAACAGCCTCCGTTGACTGGGCGCGGGGCGGATGACTT
>JAQBGS010000095.1:0-4934 GCA_032128535.1 Nitrospirota bacterium | reverse complement strand
GCAATCCCCGCAGAGCCGCCCCCCTTCTTCGCAGTCCAACTCCTTGTTTTTATTCGTGTATTTCAATTTCAAACTTTGGCAGAGCCTTTGCGATAGGGCTTGTTTCATTCACTCGCGCAAACGGAAAGGAGGTGAATCATTTTCGAGCGATTGATGAAACACAGAAATGAAAAATAACAGGAATCTCTCATGCAACCATCAACTGACAACCTAAACAAAGGAGACCGTCATGAACCACAAAATTTCTCAGCCCGATTCTCCACAGGGAAAAACCCAGAACCCATCAGCCCTGTCCGATATTGGACAATCTGATACCAAAGAAATCATGTTCTTAGCTGCCGGGCTTATTACCCTCGTCCTGGGTCTCGGGGGCCTGTTCATGTATTCCATGGACGAGCCGTTACCGGCTACCGCTTCGCAGAAGTCCGCAGAGGCGGTCAGTACCTTCAAAATGGCCAAGGCCTTTGCCACACCCATTTCTAGTGAATCCTCCTCTCCATTAGCCACAGACCCCTCCCTTCATCTGGTAACCAACTCTCCGGTAATCGAAAAAGCCGAAGAGACGAATATCTATTTCGAATTCAATCATTGGGCCTTGTCTGAAGGAGCCAAAAGCTTGCTAAAAACCCAATTGGAAACACAGGGAGGAGAGTGGACCGGCGTTCTTCGCATTGACGGCCATACCGATGCTCAAGGGAACGATTCGTACAATCGTGCCTTAGGACTGAAACGTGCCGAATCAGTCAAAACCTATTTGGTTTCATTAGGGATCCCTGAAGACACCATCCAGGTGCAGTCGTTCGGAAAAGACGGGGCGGTCTGTCAGGAGCAAACTCCAGACTGCTTTGAACACAACCGACGGGCACATGTGGCCTTTCTGACTCAGCCAACCGTTCAACAGGACGATACCCTCCTTTCCATGACGCCTGATGCCTTGGAAAATTCCACTTCTGAAGCATCCTCACCCCAGATGGATTCTCCGTCCATCGAAGACGCCCCAGATGAGATGCTCGTTCAGGAAGAAATTCCTGGAGAGTTGGTGGCGGTTGATCCGTTGGCCTCTGCCGAGTCCCTACCCTAAGTTCATTCCCGGGCTGATCCATCCTCCATGGATCAGCCTGGGCTTTCCTTTTTCAGATCTCATAACTGTCCATGGCAAGAACGCGCTCTATTGATAAAGGAGTTTATATGACTGTCCGAAGGCCTCGTTTATTGCTCTTTATGTTCTGGCTGATGAGTAGTTGGATTGGTGGGCTGGCCCTTCCATCTGTTGCCGCTGAATCAACTCCGGATTCCATCCAAGAATCAGTGGTCAAAAAAACCGACGGAGGAATTTTGCTTAAAACCGTATCAGGTCAGGCGCTAATCCCCGCCCCGCTTTTAAAGACAACAGTCTCCATGACCATTAGCGGGCTCATTGCCCGCACGACAGTGTCTCAACAATTTAACAACCCGAGTGATGAATGGGCGGAAGGGGTGTATGTCTTTCCATTGCCCGATCAGGCTGCGGTGGATCACTTACGCATGAAGATTGGTGAACGAATCATCGAAGGCCACATTCAAGAGCGGGCACAAGCCAAACAGACGTATGCCAAGGCCAAAGCGAAAGGACAACGTGCCAGCCTGGTGGAACAAGAGCGTCCGAATATCTTTACAACATCCGTGGCCAACATTGCTCCCCATGCCCCGATCACCATCGACATCGAGTACCAGGAAGTGGTGCGGTATGATCAAGGCCGATTTTCGCTTCGATTTCCGATGGTGGTTGGGCCACGGTATATCCCCGGGCAACCTGAAGACCATCAAGAACCTTCTTCATCACCAGCTGGACTCGGGTGGGCGCCCAATACTGACCAAGTGCCGGATGCATCACGCATTACCCCCCCGGTGCAGCATCCGTCGCACGGTCTGCTCAATCCCATTGCTCTACAAATCGATCTGGCTCCAGGCATACTCCTTCAGAAGATTGAATCTCCCACGCATCCCATTACCGTCACAAGACAAGAAGACCACACCTACCAGATTGCGCTTCAAGATTCGTCGACCTATGCAGATCGAGATTTCGAACTCATCTGGACACCCCTTTCCCATGAAACCCCACAAGCCAGCGTGTTTACCGAACAACACGAAGGCGAGACCTATTTCTTCCTGCAACTCATGCCTCCTACCTCCACCACTTCTTCAGCTGAAGACACTATTCCGCGAGAAGTGGTTTTTGTCATCGATACATCTGGGTCAATGGGGGGGGAGTCGCTCAAGGAAGCCAAGGCTGCACTCACCCTCGCACTCTCTCGGTTAACGTCAAAAGATACATTCAATATTATTCAATTTAATTCGATCACCCATCGTCTCTATTCCACCGCTCGAGTGGCTTCCGGTTCAAGAATTCACGAAGCCCACGGTTACGTGAATGGATTGCAGGCCACGGGCGGAACAGAAATGCTTCCAGCCCTCGAACAGGCCCTTGCTTACCTACCCACTCAAGAAGAAGCTCACAGGCTCCGGCAAATAATTTTTATCACCGATGGACTCGTCGGCAACGAGGAGGCACTCTTTGCTTTGCTACAACAGGATTTACACGACACTCGTCTCTTTACCGTTGGAATCGGATCCGCTCCCAATGGGCACTTCATGAGAAAGGCGGCACAATTTGGCAAAGGCACCTTCACGCAAATTGGCTCGACCACCGAGGTGCAAGACAAAATGAACCGCCTCTTCCTCAAGTTGGAACACCCTGCCCTTACCGACATCACGATTCAATCAGGAGATTCGACATTCCGTGACTTACTCCCTAATCCTTTGCCTGACCTGTACAACGGGGAACCACTGACCGTGGCTTTTCGAACGACGAACCTTCCTTCTTCGATCACCATCACAGGAAAACAGGCCGGCACACATTGGGAAACCACGCAGTCCTTGGTAGATGCCAAGCCACGAAACGGCATCGCCGTCTATTGGGCGCGCCAAACAATCGCGCACCTGATGGACCAACAGACCAAACAGAACGACAAGACACTGCTCCAGCAAACGATTGTGAATCTTGCTCTCAAACATCATCTGGTGAGTCGGTACACCAGTCTTGTGGCAGTAGACCTGACGCCGGTGAAATCTGATGCCCAATTGCTTCACACCCATGCACTCAAAACCAATCTGCCGCATGGCATGAAGTACGAGGCGATTTTTGGCTGGCCACAAACCGCCACTCCCGCCACCCTTTACCTTGTGTTAGGAAGCCTTCTGTTAGGAGTTACATGGATCTGGGCACGACGATATCTCGCACACCGGTAACCATTCGCATGGCGTGGATCGTGGCGAGCCTGCTATTCGTGTTTGGAAGCTGGCTGATCGGACAGGGAGCCTGGATTCACGTCAAGGCGCTAGCCGCCCAATGGTTGTTGCAGTATGCCTGGCAGGAAACCCTCACCACGCAACGGCCGGTCAAACCCTGGCCATGGGCCGACACGTGGCCAGTGGGTCGCTTAATCGTTCCGCGGCTGAACATCAACCAAATTATTCTGGCGAATGCCAGTGGACAATCATTAGCCTTTGGCCCTGGGAAAGTAGGGAATAAAAAATTTTCGGACGACGACTCACAGGGCCTGCTCTTAAGCGGCCACCGCGATACTCATTTTTCTTTTTTACGAGAAATACAACAAGGAGATACGGTGACCTTGCAAATGGTTCAAGGGGATTGGCTCAAGTATGTTGTAGAAGAGACGACTGTGCTTGATAGTCGAACCGACCAACTCCTTTCTTTTTCGGAAGTAGCAACCTTGCGACTTATTACCTGTTATCCCTTTGATGCCCTCCTTCCCGGAGGACCGTTCCGATACGTGGTGGCAGCAAAAGCAGTTGCTTCTATAGGTATCCCCCAAACGACAACTTCGGCCATGCCTAACGCCGAATTCACAGAGAGCGGTTTTATTGAGAGTGCTGTACTCAGGCTCTTGACCTTATTCATCCACTAGTTATCGTAAGGAACCTCATATCCCAACTCAAAACAATAAAACTTGAAGTTATCTCATAATGTGGGATACTGTAGGCTCCAGCATGTTGGATTCCAACCTAGCAATCCCACTATAACTCTTACAGAACAACATGAAGATAGATACTTGGGGCGCCCGATGTCCCTATTAACGCATGTGTTGCAACCACCGACTTATGGATATGAAACTGCTGGCCAGCTCATTATCCCTACCTATCGGCAACTATTTAGAGAGTTTTTCGCTCGCCAAAATATTTTAAAAACCCGCAAGAATTGGCTCGCACTTTTTGGGTGGACCAGTTCTTGTCTGTTTGCCATTCCCCTTATCATCTTCGTGACCAACTATTTCAGTTGGACCCTCCTGTTCTATGGCTTTGTTTACAGCATGATAATTTTGGGGACTCACGGCACCATTTGGTACCATCGATATTCCACACACCGGGCCTATACGTTCAGTCATCCCTTTTGGCGATTCCTTGTGAAAAACCTGGTCATCAAGATCATCCCCGAGGAAACGTATGTCATCTCCCATCACGTGCACCACTACATTTCGGAAAAGCCAGGGGATCCATATAATGTGTTCGCCGGGTGGTGGTATTGTTTTTTAGCCGATGTCATTCATCAGCCCATTGCCAAGGATTTATCCGAGAAAGACTACCGTCGTGTCTGTCACATGTTGAGTCATACTGGCATTCGTATGAACCGTTATGACCAATACCAACAATGGGGTTCAGTCTGCCATCCCATCTATACGATTCTCCACTTTTTATTGAACTGGGCATTTTGGTACGCCGCATTTTACGGCATAGGGGGCCATGCCCTGGCCACCGCTCTATTTGGAAGCGCAGGAATCTGGGCCTTTGGGGTCCGTACATTCAATTACGCGGGTCATGGCAGTGGGAAAGACAAACGTAAAAATGGAATCGATTTTAATCGGGCTGATTTATCG
>JAQBGS010000094.1:0-2923 GCA_032128535.1 Nitrospirota bacterium | reverse complement strand
CAGGCCATGGCCCAAACACTCATACGAGATCCCTTATTGGTGTATTGGATAGAAGATGATCGCGTCTTAGTTCGACGGCAAACGAGTGCCAATCTGAAGGGAGCTGTACAAACGGCGTTGGCAGGGGTGAAAAGTTATGAGGCCAAGTGCGAAGCTCTGCGACGGTTCAAGCGTCGAGAAATGCTGCGCCTGGGTATTCGTGATCTCCTTGGTATTGCCACGCCGAGTGAAACCTATACCACCTTGTCCGACCTCGCCGCCGAGGTGATTCAAGCAGCCTATGAATTAGTCGAGCACGATCTCCAACGTCAACATGGAGGCTGGGAGGATCCATCGTCGAGGGTTGGGGCGAATCGCATAGGCTTTTCCGTGTTGGCCATGGGAAAACTAGGCGGCTGGGAACTCAATTATAGTTCGGATGTGGATCTGATTTATGTGTTCCAGGCTCCGCAACAAATAACGAACGCGGGGCAAGGGCAACGGGCGCTTTCGTGCCCGGATTTTTACCATACGCTGGCCAGGGAGTTAACCAATGTCTTATCGGCTTCCACCTCTGAAGGGGCATTATTTCGGGTAGATATGCGGTTGCGTCCCGAAGGACAGGTTGGGCCATTAGCCTGTTCCGTGGAAGATGCCTGTCAGTATTATCAAACACGGGGTCGGACCTGGGAACGCTTGGCATTTCTGAAGGCCAAACCCATTGCGGGAGACCTTCGCATTGGGCAATTCCTGATCAAAAAGCTAGAAAAATTTGTGTATGGCACGAGAGAGGAGGCCCCTCAGGTGTTCAAGGCCATTCATGACCTTCGCGCGCAAATGGTGGCGAAAATCACGCGCCGAGGAGAACTGGAACGCAATGTGAAGCTAGGCAGAGGCGGCATTCGGGAAATTGAATTTATCGTCCAGAGTCTTCAGTTGCGGTGGGGTTATCAGTATCCCAGTATTCGAGATCGCCAAACCCTAAAAAGTTTGATGAAATTAATGAAGGTGGGAAAATTAAAAATTGGGGTGCTGCAGCAACTCAAAGAATCCTATCTGTTTTTACGCAACCTCGAGAATAAGATTCAAATGGTGCACGAGTTACAAACGCATCTCCTGCCTGCCAAAACAGAGGAGATCGCCAAATCGGCTATTCGGATGGGATACCCGAAAGGGGAAACCATCAAACAGACCGCTGGTTTTTTGCTGGCAGACTATCATGGGCATACCCAAACGGTTCACCATCTGTACCAAGAAATCGTCACAGCGGGTGAGTCCAGTTAAGTCCAATAGATCGGCCATGGCCCCATCGATGTTCTTGCCCTTATCTGTCAGTTCCACTTTGAAGCGGTGATCCCGTGATTTCTTTTCATTCAGGGATGTGAGAAACTCTCGCTTGGCGCTTCCCGTGTGTGCCCTACGATATTCTCGAAGCCATTTTTTTCGCGTCGGAAGTTGAAAATTTTTTGGTGTGAGACCTTGAAAGCCTGTCGTCGGTGGTTATCTGTAAAGTGAGCCCACAAGGCGGCAAGGTCCGCAGAATCCACATGCCATATTCCATGAAGAGAGCAATAGCACGGAGGGGGTGAGCTGATGAATCCCAATGAGATGACGATCAAGCTACAGGAAGCCTTACAAACCGCCTCCGGTCTGGCGATGCGTCGCAACCATCAAGGTATTGATGTGGAACATCTGTTGATCGCCTTACTGGAACAAGCCAATGGGTCGGCCGTACCGATTCTTGAGCAAGCGGGGGTCTCTCCGAAGTCCGTGAGCAATGCCGCCGAGCAAGCGCTGAAAAAAATCCCTCAAGTGCAAGTGAGTGGTTCCGCCCCTGGCCAAGTGCATCTGACCCCACGATTGGGAAAAGTGCTCAATCAGGCCGAAGAGGAAATGAAAGAACTGCGCGACGAGTTCCTGAGCGTCGAGCATATCTTGTTAGCGATGGTCGGCGAAGGAGGCGTGTTTCAAACATTGGGATTAAAGCGGGATAAGTTGTTAGCCGGTCTTCAGCATGTGCGAGGCAATCAGCGGGTCACGAGCCAGGATCCCGAGGGAACGTACCAGTCATTGGAGAAATATGGCCGGGATCTGACGCGGTTTGCCAGTCAGGGAAAACTCGACCCGGTCATCGGCCGGGACGAAGAAATTCGTCGGGTCATTCAAATATTGTCACGACGGACCAAAAATAATCCGGTGCTCATTGGCGAACCCGGGGTGGGAAAAACCGCCATTGTGGAAGGACTGGCCCAGCGCATCATCAAAGGCGATGTGCCGGAAGGACTCAAGCAAAAACGGCTGATTGTGCTGGATATGGGAGCACTGGTAGCCGGGGCGAAATTTCGTGGCGAATTTGAGGAACGGTTGAAAGCCGTCTTGAAAGAAGTGCAATCCTCACAAGGGCAGATTCTGTTATTCATTGATGAGTTACACACGGTGGTTGGGGCAGGGGCGGCCGAAGGAGCCATGGACGCGGCCAATTTACTCAAGCCCATGCTGGCACGTGGGGAACTGCATTTGATCGGAGCTACCACCCTTGATGAATACCGCAAACATATTGAAAAAGATGCAGCGCTTGAACGCCGGTTTCAACCGGTTGTGGTTGACCAACCGTCAGTGGAAGATACCATTTCCATTCTACGCGGGCTGAGGGAACGTTATGAAGTGCATCATGGGGTACGGATTAAGGATTCGGCACTGGTCGCCGCCGCGCGTCTGTCTCATCGTTATATTGGAGATCGATTTTTGCCAGATAAAGCCATTGATTTGATCGATGAATCGGCAGCGAGATTGCGGACTGAAATCGATAGTATGCCGGCGGAAATGGATGAAATCTCCCGAAAAGTCTTGCAGCTGGAAATCGAACGAGAAGCCCTCAAAAAAGAAACCGATCCGGCCAGCCAAACCCGGCTCACCAACTTAGAGCAGGAGTTACAGAACAAGC
>JAQBGS010000093.1:0-3132 GCA_032128535.1 Nitrospirota bacterium | reverse complement strand
GTTCATGAAGGGCCACAGCGGATTTCAAAATCAGCCAATGAAGTTGCGCTCAAACCCGGCATGATTGTGTCGAATGAGCCTGGGTATTACAAAACTGGGGCTTTTGGAATTCGGCTCGAAAATTTAGTTGTCGTCACACGCGAGGAGATGCTGAAAGACTCCAATCGTCCGTTTTTAGCGTTCGACACGTTGACGGTGGTGCCGTTTGATCGGAAGCTCATTGTCGCAGATCTTCTGTCCACGCATGAACGGGACTGGGTGAACGCCTATCATCTTCGAGTGTGGCAATGTTTGGAATCCAAAGTTGATGCGGACACTCGGGCGTGGTTGGAAGAGGCGACGCAACCCCTTTCCTAGGGTATTCACTAGCGAAACCTCACAATCCTGGCCATCTCCATGAGGATAAGGAAGAATTAGGTGATATATGTCAAAAACGAATGAGGAAATTGCGGAGACTATCAAAACGCAGATGGGAGGCAACCCTGAGATTACGGGCCTTCAGGTCAAAGGGAAACTCCTTCAATTGCACGTCACGGAACCATACTTTAATCGGTTATCAGCCGATCGAGAACGAGGACGGAAAATTGTGCTTGTGCTTTTGGAGCAGATGAAGAAATTGACGGGCCTGGATGATGTTGTCGTATGGGTTTATTCCGGAAACGAAAAGGGCATTGAGGGAACGATCAAATCCTGGGGTGGAGGCAACGTCAATTTTCTCTTTGATCTATAGGGAGCCGGCTCAATTGACTGGCTATTCCTGATTCTTCTGGCCAGGCCAAGAACCCAGGCTGGATGGCAGACCGGGCTCCCAGGAGCCCACCCGTTTCCCGCCCGTGCCAATGGGACACGACCAGACCCCATCCGAGGTGCGATTGATTCGCCATCGGGCACCATCAGCACTCAACCAGATCCAGGTAGAAGATCGTTGAGCCGGTTCTTTTTTTTCTGTATCCATGTCTTTTCGCGTCACATTTGGAGTTGAATTTTAACACTGAAGACCAATGGAAGAGAAGGTGACACCCAGGAGGGCCACCCCGTTTTGAGTCAATTTCCGGAATCAAACTTGACAAGTTTATTGCCCAATATGCCAAGGTGTGCGTATGTCAGATATGGATAATTCTTCACCCTCTTCAGTAACAAATTCCCCAACAGGTCTTCTTGGACACTATGATTCCGATGTCACGGTCTTAACCACAGGTGACAAGACAATCATCTTGGTTGGCACGGCGCATGTGTCACAAGAGTCCGTCGAATTAGTCAAGCTGGTGATTGAGCAAGAGCAGCCTGATGGCGTCTGTGTCGAATTAGATGCCAAGCGATTTGAAGCCATTTCTCATCCCAGTCGATGGGAGTCCCTCGATCTCAAAGAAATCATTCGCCAACAGCAACTGAGCACCCTCATGGTCAATTTGGTCCTGGCCTCTTTTCAAAAACGCTTGGGTGATAAGCTGGGCGTCTTGCCGGGCACGGAAATGCTTGAGGCCATTCGGATGGCCGAGAAGCATAATGTTCCGGTGACGTTAGGTGATCGTGATGTGCGAGTGACCATGCGCCGGGCTTGGCGCAACACGCCGTTTTGGCGAAAAAGTTTGCTCATGTCTTCGCTGCTCCTCAGTATTTTCGATACCACTGAAGTCTCCGAAGATGAAATTCGCAATCTTAAAAAACAGGATGTGCTGTCGGAGATGATGAAAGATCTGGGCAAAGAGGTGCCCACGCTCAAAGTGGTCCTGATTGACGAGCGAGATCGCTACTTAGCCAAGAAAATGGTCGAAGCTCCAGGACAAAGGACAGTGGCCGTGGTGGGGGCCGGACATGTGGCAGGGATTTGCCAAACCATTGAGAAACAACAATCGGTTGACCTTGAGGAATTGAATTTTGTTCCTCCAGTCTCTCCGATGTTGAAGATCGTGGGTTGGAGCATTCCCGTCTTAATCGTCGGGTCAATTGCGTGGATTGGTTGGCAGAAAGGGGCCGATGCGGCTGGAGAAAATGCCTTGTTTTGGATCTTAGCGAATGGCATCCCCAGTGGGATTGGAGGGCTTTTGGCGATGGCCCATCCGCTGACCACCCTTACGGCGTTTGTGTCCGCACCGTTTACGAGTCTCACGCCGGTTATTGGGGTGGGGTATGTGACGGCCTTTGTGCAAGCCTATTTGCAGCCACCGATCGTGCGGGATTTCCAAACCGTGGCGGAAGATATCGCGATTCCGGGTCGATGGTGGAAGAGTCGGCTGTTACGCGTGTTTCTCGCGTTCCTTCTTCCCACGATTGGCAGCATTATCGGCACGTGGGTTGGCGGAACGCGAATCGTCTCCAATTTATTTTAGAGCATGCTAGTCCGTTTCCCTCCTTTGTAAGGAGGGACAAAGGGAGGTAGAAATTCCAGTAATTTTAGGATTTCAAATCAAAAGAGAGATTATGATGGTGCTACCGGCACTTTAGACGTGTGCTGGAAAATACATTTGGGGCAGGTGTAATGGATAAACCGGCCTTCCCCCACAAGGCGTTTCATCATCGTGGTTTGGCACCATGTGCAGCGTCGGTCAGGAATTTCTGAAGAAGTGGCAGTTGGGGTTGAGTTAGGATTGGGTGTTGCCATAATGGAAGACATTCTCAAAAACATCTGTGGGGTTTGTCAATGTTCAAAACTCTGAAATCACCAAGAATATTGAGGTGCGTGCTAGGAGGGATCTTAGTATGGCTGCCAGTCCAAGGCTGGGCTGGAGAGAATGAACAGGAGCAACCACTCCTGACCGTCTCGGCAGAAGGAAGGATGAATGTGCCTCCGGATAAGGGGGTGTTGAGTTTTGCGGTAGAAACCGTTGGGGAAAAGTTGGCCAAAGTCCAACAAGAGAATCAAGAACGGATGGCTCGGGTGTTGAAAGAATGCCAACAATTAAAAATCGAGCCAAAATATATTCAAACGACGTCCTTGAATGTGATTCCAGAATATCCGCCGCCTCCACGGCGGTCTTCCGGTGAGTCATTTGAGCAGACGATTCCTCGTATTATTGGCTATCGAGTGACGCATCAGGTCAATGTGGAGGTCAGGAATTTGGATATCGTCGGCCAGGTTGTGGATCGTGTATTAAAAGTGGGAGCCAACCGCTTTTCTGGAATTTCCTGGGG
>JAQBGS010000092.1:0-15152 GCA_032128535.1 Nitrospirota bacterium | reverse complement strand
CAAACGACTCTTGCCGAACTGGTGGACAAGCCACTGCTGACTCGATACAACCGATTAAAGATCATGAGAAAAGGATATGCCGTCGCCCAGCTTCGTGAGGGGGCCTGTGGGGGATGCCAGCTTCAGCTTCCTCCTCAACTGGTTGCGGAGGTGAAACGCGGTGATGAGCTCATGGATTGTTCTTATTGCCACCGAATCCTCTATGTGGCACGCCATCTCGAAGAGGAAGTGGTTGAATAGTCTCTTCTCTGACTCGCCTCTTGCTTTCATCTTTTCGTGAACCTACGATGGTTATTGATGGTGGAGTGGGCCGGGTGGCCGCTCACGGAATTTTTCGTGAGAGGAAAGTCCGGACTCCAAAGGGCAAGGTGCTGGGTAACGCCCAGGCGGAGTGATCCGACACCAGCGCCACAGAAAAGATACCGCCGATGGCTCAAGTTACGGCTTGAGCCAGGTAAGGGTGAAATGGTGGGGTAAGAGCCCACCGCGCTTGTGGTGACACAAGTGGCAGGGTAAGCGTCACCTGGAGCAAAACCAAATAGGGGGACGAATCCCTGTTTTGATGAGGAAGTTATTTCTCACCTGAACAGGGGGGAGGTCGGCCCGGCCAAAGTTCCCGGGTAGGTTGCTTGAAGCCTAGAGTAATCTAGGTTCCAGAGAAATGGTCACCGCCGAATGGGGCTTGCCTCAAACGGTACAGAATCCGGCTTATAGGCCTGCTTCTCCACCTTTTTTGTAAAATTGTCAATCGTATGTCCTTTCGGCAGAGACTTGATGGGGCATGCTTTTTTGCCCATGAAATTTTAAGTGAGGCTAGAAACTCTTTGTTTATCGTGATGAAGTAAGGAATGAGCGATCATAACCTCTTGGTTTGACCAGGGTTTTTGGCGTTGCTAGAATCGTCGGTCAACCTGGGTCGCTTCAGCCCGATAAGTCAAAGTCTGTGCTGAGTCATTTTTAGATTACGTCCCCATCGTCTAGCCTGGCCTAGGACGCCGCCCTTTCAAGGCGGCAACGCGGGTTCAAATCCCGCTGGGGACGCCATGATTGAAGCCGCTGAAGGATTCTTCAGCGGCTTTTATCTTTATAGGGGTAATTTCATCGAGCGAGGGGATTGACGCCCTGCTCTTCCAATGCCCGATCGCTTTCGATATGGTGAAGAGATAGGAGCGGATTTTTCTTTCATCTCAGTCATGTGAGGGTCTTATGAATCCAGGTTTCTTCGGTAGCGTGATGATGGTGGTGTGTGTGTTGGGGCTGACAGGTATTTCATCTGCAGCCGAGGATTGGAAATATTCAGAATCTGGCAAGGTTGATGAAGGGCCGGCCGATGGTCCTCACGGAAGCATGGTCTTCATTCCCGAAGGGGAATTTACGATGGGGGATAATGAGGGATCAAAAAATGAACGCCCCGAACATCTGGTGTGGTTGAAGGCCTACTCCATTGATCGCTACGAAGTCACCATGGCTGAGTATCAAAAGTTTTTGGATCATGATTACAGTATTGAACCTCCACCATTATGGGATGACGGCGCGGCGACAGGGAAAATCGGGGACCGTCCTGCCGTTGGTATTACTTGGAAGAATGCCAAGCAGTATTGCGAATGGGTTGGCAAGCGCTTACCCACCGAAGCTGAATGGGAAAAAGCGGCACGTGGAACAGATGGGCGGCGATATCCCTGGGGACACATGCAACCCTTTGTGGATATTGCCAATTATAATCAGGGGACGACAGGGTGGGTCAGTTACCCTATTACGTTGTCTCCGGTCACCAGCGGGACCAAGGGTATGAGTATCCGCCATGGCCTCAAAGAAGGTGGGAAAAGTGCCTATGGGCTGTATCATATGGCCGGCAACGCGGCTGAATGGGTGAATGATTGGTACGATCGGTATTATTACGAGGACAGTCCCAAGAAAAATCCACAGGGCCCTAGCGAAGGAGATTTTAAAGTCTTACGGGGTGGATCGTGGGAAGATCAGCCAGTCAACTTACGTGTGGCGGCTCGCTCAAAAGCCGAAGTCGACTTTCAAGACTTGACGACCGGATTTCGTTGCGCGAAGGATGGGAGTAAGGAAGAAGTAAGTGAGAAGAAAACTTCACCTAACGGAAGTCCGTAACGGAATTTTACGTCCCTTTTGATACTTCGATTGTTGCGTCTTTTTTTTCTGGCCGTCGCTTTCTCTTCAATTCTGGATGGAATGAACGCTCTCGTGCGGCAGAAGGCGCGAGCTTCACCATGACTGCCTCTCGTGGTTGTCCATAGAGCCAGCGTGCGGTTTTCCCACCGATATTTCGAATCGTATGGGGCATTCCTGCAGGAATGCGAATCTCCTCTCCCACTGAAGGCCGAATCGATTGGCCTTCTAACTCCAGCTCTAATTCCCCGGACATCATCATAAACAATTCGTCAGTTTGACGAGGATGATTCGACCATTCTCGTCCTGCATGGTCAATCCACAACCCGCAGGAGAATCCTCGTGCATGCCAATCCTTGGCAATATCTGAGCGATCAATGAAGACTGAATTCGACACGTGTGTTTCCTTAACTTCTGATTGTTCAGTGAGTTTAAGAGCATCCGTTTGTGGCGCCGCAGTTATCGCACTTGAGGCACATGCCGTTGCGGACCATCATGAATTGCTTACATTCCTGGCAGGGATCGCCTTCGTATCCTTTTTGCCGGGCTTCCTGTACTTCCGTGATGGTCACGGTTTCGCGTTGCATTTCAACTTTTCGTGAGACTTTCCCATGGCCACCATTTTTTTCTACGCCGTTTCCCGATGAACGGCGAGAAGGAAAGACTTCAGGGCTGATGGAAGTCGAGCTGAGTGAGCGAGGATCGACCAAATCATCTCCATCTTCCTCCTCGGTGTCAGTTTGTTTTTTGAGTGCATCGACACGGAGGTCTTCCTGAGAGACTTGCTCCAGGTCATGCCTTCCGAGATAGGTGATGGCCATTTCCCTGAAAATATAATCGATGATCGACGTGGACATTTTGATATGAGAATTGAGTTTCACTGGACCATTGGGCTCGAAGCGTGTAAAGACAAAGGCATCCACGAACTCTTCCAAAGGGACGCCATGTTGCAGCCCGAGAGAGATGGCGATGGCGAAACAGTTCATGAGGCTGCGAAACGCCGCGCCCTCTTTATGCATGTCCAGGAAAATTTCCCCGATGGTGCCGTCTTCGTATTCGCCTGTTCGCAAATAAATTTTATGTCCTCCCACGATGGCTTTTTGCGTGTACCCGTTGCGCCGCGTGGGAAGAGGGCGACGTTTGGCGAGATAGCGGACCAACACGCGAGAGGCGGCTTGTTTGGCGACAGATTGGATTTGTTCGGATTGAGTCTCGGTCGTGTCCCAATCGCTTGTGGTATTTAAGGGTTGGCTGAGCTTGGAACCATCTCGATACAAGGCCACGGCCTTCAACATAGAGGTCCATGATGTCAGGTAGGCTTCTTTGACGGAATCCACAGACGCATCGGCCGGCATATTGATAGTTTTGCTGATGGCACCGCTGATAAACGGTTGGGCGGCAGCCATCATTCGGATATGGGCTGCAGGAAGGATGTAGCGTTGGCCAATTCGCCCGCATCGATTCGCACAGTCAAAAATAGCCAGGTGTTCTGGCTGAAGATGCGGAGCACCCTCCACGGTCATTGTGCCGCAACAGAAATCTGTGGCAGCCAGAATTTCTTCTTGGTTAAAGCCGATGAGTTGAAGAATATTGAATTGTGGATTTTGGAGTTGCGACTCAGTGAGGCCTAATGTCTTCTGACAAAACTCTTCTCCCAATGTCCATTTATTGAAAGCAAAATTGATATCAAAGGCTTCATCAAGCTTGGATTCGATTTTTTCCAGAACGTCTCGATCAAACCCTTTGTCCTTCAAGGTTTCATGGTTAATAAAGGGAGCCTTTTTTAGGGTACGCGTCCCCGTGGCATAGGTGACGATATCTTGAATCTGCGTGGGGCTATACCCCAGATTGCGTAAGGCCGGCGGGAGGCTTTGGTTGATGATTTTAAAATACCCACCCCCTGCCAGTTTCTTAAATTTGACTAACGCAAAATCTGGTTCGATGCCGGTTGTGTCACAATCCATCACCAGCCCTATCGTGCCGGTTGGAGCGATCACTGTCGATTGAGCATTCCGGTACCCATATTGCTCTCCGAGTTCGAGAGCCCGGTCCCAAGATTGTTGCGCGGCTTTGAGCAAGTCTTGGGGGCATTGATCTGGTTGAATTCCTCGTGGCGTGATCGTGAGTCCTTCGTACTCTTCAGATTGCGCATCGTGTGTGGCTCGTTGGTGATTGCGCATGACCCGGAGCATGGATTCCGCGTTTCGGGGATAGGCGTTAAAGGGGCCTAATTCCTTCGCCATTTCCGCCGAGGTTGCATAGGACTCACCTGTCATCAACGCCGTAATGGCGCCACACCAGGCCAGGGCTTGTGGCGAGTCATAGGGAATCCCCAATTTCATGAGTATCGAACCAAGGTTGGCGTAGCCAAGTCCGAGGGTGCGGAAGGAAAAGCTTTTTTCCGCAATAGCCCGACTGGGAAATCCGGCCATGAGCACGCTAATTTCGAGAACAATCGTCCATAACCGGACGCCATGTCGAAATCCGTCGATATCAAACTGGCCTTCAGGAGTGAGAAACCGCCCTAAATTCAGTGAGGCTAGATTGCAGGCCGTATCATCCAGGAACATATATTCGCTACAGGGATTGGACGCGTTGATTCGTCCATCCTGAGGACAGGTATGCCATTCATTAATGGTGGTGTCGTATTGAACGCCGGGGTCGGCACAGATCCAGGCTGCCCAGGCAATTCGATCCCAGAGGTCCTTGGCAGGAATGGTCTTATGGGTTGCTCCATCGGTGCGGCGGGTTAATGTCCAATCGGCACCGGCTTTGAGGGCTGCAAAAAAATCATTGGGGACCCGAATACTGTTATTGGAGTTTTGGCCCGAGACCGTTTGGTAGGCTTTGCTATCCCAATTGGTATCGTATTCATGAAAAACGAAATGGGTGAAACCTTCTTGGGCATAATTGAACATGCGTTGAATGTACAGTTCTGGAACCGAGACCTCGCGGGCCGCTTGAATGGCCTCTCGAAGGGCTGAATTTTCGCGAGGATTGATATCGACTTTCGTGCTGTTGTCAGGCTTAGAAATGTGACAGGCTTGTAGGATTTTATTGAGATGTTGCGCACAGACTTTTGAGCCGGTGACCATGGCCGCAACTTTTTGTTCTTCAATGACCTTCCAATCAATAAATTCTTCGATATCTGGATGATCAAGGTCCAGGCAGACCATTTTGGCAGCCCGTCGTGTTGTACCACCGGATTTGATGGCGCCTGCGGCTCGGTCGCCGATTTTGAGAAAGGACATGAGTCCGGATGAGCGTCCGCCACCGGATAAGGATTCTCCGTCTGCCCGCAGTTTGGAGAAATTTGTCCCAGTTCCCGAGCCATATTTAAAGAGGCGGGCTTCCCGAACCCACAGGTCCATAATCCCGCCCTCATTCACTAAATCATCCGAAATCGATTGAATGAAACAGGCATGAACTTGCGGACGTTCGTAGGCATTGCGCGCTTGCTTAACGCGATGGGTATTCGGGTCCACATAGAAATGGCCTTGTGAGGGGCCAGATAACCCATACGCAAAGTGAAGCCCGGTATTGAACCATTGGGGTGAATTGGGAGCGGCCATTTGCCAGGCTAACATGTAGCTGAGTTCATCCTGAAAGGTCTGTGCGTCTTCCGATGAGTCAAAGTAATGGTGGGTATTGCCCCATTCGGTCCAGGATCCCGCCATCCGGTGGAAGACCTGCCTGGCATCCCGTTCGCCACCCAGGAGGGGACCGCCCTTCTCATTGAGGAGAGGGTTGCTTTGGTCGTCGAATTGCGGCACGCCCGCTTTTCGAAAATACTTTTGGGCTAAAATATCGATGGCTAATTGTGACCAATGCTCCGGAGCCAGAATATTATCCTGATGGAAGACCGTGGAGCCGTCAGGATTTCTAATTTCGGAGGATCGGGCGGAAAAGGGAATGCTGTGATAGGGGCTTTCGCCGGCTTTCGTAAATCGTCGGACAATTTTCATGAAAAGTCTCCTTTTGAAGACGAGAAAACACAGTGGGGTATCTCTTCGGTCGCCATCGTTTGCTCCCCTATTGTTCTCTGTTTTTCCGTGATTCCCAGAATTTAGAGGGAATCAGATTGGGTGGGCTCGGAAAAGAAAAAATGGCATGGTACGCATTCATGCCATTTCCAGGACCCGCCTCTAAAAGGCACCATTTCCCGGTTTGAGAAAACCGTAAAACGGCCTCTAACTTGACCAATTCACAAGCCCTAGGAAAAACCGGAAACAGACAGAGAAAACAGGAAAAATAAGACCGTAAGAAATAATTGGTTGAAACCAATGACCCACAATCTATAGAGGATGAGTAAAATTGTCAATACTAAATATTGTAAATATTGCGTGAAAGGTGGGGATTTCTGTGAAGAACTTGTGAGTTGAAAAAACCTGAATAATGATGCGGGTTTTCGAATGAATTTGGATGGTTATCAACAGGAAGATTGTCGGCCAATATGAGTTATGCACATCTTTGAAAATTAGGCAAGATATTGGTGGGTGAAAAAAATGACACGAACCCGGCTGTATGTGATTTGGAATCAAAAAGACCCATGTTGAATGGTCAACGAGATTGGCAGGAAATGGTCTGACAGGACGCGTTAAGACGTCTTTTGATATAACGGTTCGTCTTTGAAATAGGGATAGGCACGCAAGGGGGGCGGCCGGTTTCCATCCGAGGCGTTCAGGTCTTTCATTAATTACTTCACCAAGGAGTGGACCATGTATGTATGGAGCAAACAGTTCGTGATTGGCTTATTGCTGGCATTTGTGATGTTGGAAGGCATCTTTTTCTTTATGACCGGGGGAGGGGCGGGGAGTCAGTTGCATGTTCGGACAACGCAATGGATTACGGTCAATTATATTCTTTTGGTCATTTGGATTTTTGTCTGGATGATTGATCAGTCCCGGGTGCGAGGGAAAAATGTGTGGGTGTGGTTGCTGCCCTATATCATCTGTCCTCTTCCGACATTGGTCGCCTTTATCCTTATGCTCCAGCGGCGTATCGCTTGAGAAAGATTATCCAATCACCACACGCGATTGGGCAAGGCGATATCGTTTGTGGGCAGAGGTTTTCACCGCAAATAACCCAATCATGAGTGGGCCAAACCGTCCTAAGAGCATGGAGAGCATAATCATCACTTTCCCAAAATCAGTAAGCAGGGCAGATAAGCTCCGGGAATCTCCGTCTCCCAAGGACATACCCACAATGCCCATAGCGGAAGTCACTTCAAACATGAGCGATAAAAATGGTTGGGATTCGGTTGAGGCGAGAAGTAGCGTCATACCTGTAATGAGGGCGAGGGCCAAAATCGTGAGGCACAGGGCTCGGGTAATGAGATCTGGAGGAATCCGTCGGTGAAAGACTTCCACATCTGGATCTCGCCGAAGCAAGCTCCAAATGGTCAAGAAGACAATCGCGATGGTGGTCGTTTTAATCCCACCCGACATACTCCCGGGTGATCCGCCGATGGCCATGAGAATCAGTAGAAAATACAGTGTCGGTTCGCGCATCCCTCCCAGGTCCAGCGTCGTAAATCCTGCAGTGCGTGAAACGGCGTGAAAATAAGAGACCGTGAAGGTCTCACCTACGGACAGGGGTTGCATGGTGGCGGGATTATTCCATTCCAACATGGCAATGCCAAAGGTTCCGATGCCAATGAGAATTCCGGTCGTGACGACGACCAGTTTAGTATGGGTGCGAAACCGAAATCTGTGGCCGTGAATGTTGTCGAGGAGATCTTCAAAAACGAGAAAGCCAATACTCCCGAGAATGACTAATGTGGTGACAATGACATTGATCGACCAGTCCTTCTGAAAGGACCCAAGACTATCGGAAAATAAGGCAAATCCGGCATTGTTAAAGGCCGAAATCGCATGAAAGACGCCGTAATAGAGAGCGGTATCCCAAGGGTGATCCATCGCAAAGCGAAGGGAGAGTAGGACGGCGCCAATGCCTTCCAGCGAAAAGGTCATGAGCGTCACGAGCTTCACGAACCGCACCAAGCCTTGCATATCCATTGTGCTCATCGTTTCAGATAGCATCATGCGGTCGCGTAAGCCCAAACGACGCCCCAGGATTAACAGGATCAAGGTTGCCATCAAGGCATAGCCCAGCCCGCCAATTTGAACCAGAAACAAAATCACTCCCAGCCCAAAGGTCGTGAAATCTTGCGGAGTATCCATGACGATAAGGCCAGTCACGCAGACGGCAGAGGTGGCCGTAAAGAGTGCGTCGATGAATCCCAGATTGGCGCCAGGCTTGGTGGCAAATGGGAGCATCAAGAAGCAGGCCCCTAAAAGAATCAGGCCCATGGCCGCCAACGCTACCACTTGTCCCGGCAGCAGACGAATTCCCATAAAGCGGGCAATGAGGAGTTGTCCAAACCCAGCATTCATGGCATTAATTAGGTGAGGGCAAGAAAGTCTGTGTGGGAAGCGTCGGATTGAGCATAGCTGCCAGAAAGTGAGAGGAAATCAGAGTCTTATAGATCAGAAGCACGAGGTATGGTGAGCAAGAGTTGTAGGTCCAGGTCTCACGCGAGGCTCGAAATTCCATCGAGTGTGGTGTATTCAAAAAAATATTAGCATGTTCCTCGAGGAATGGGAACCGTGAACATGGCGATCTTGTTGTCAGGAAAGGGCTTCTTTATAATCTTGACCCTATGCCGACCTTAACAGCTCAACAACCGCGAGTAGCGTTTTCCACAATCGGATGTCGTCTCAATCAAGCCGAAACCGCGCTCTTGAAAGACGGGTTCCGGCGTCGAGGGTTTTTGCCCGTTGAATATGGGCAAGACACGGATGTCCTGGTTCTGAATTCTTGTACCGTCACGGAGGAGGCTGAAGCGGAATGTCGTCGGCTAGTTCGTCAAACGCTCCGTCAATCTCCTCAAGCCTTTGTGGCGGTGACTGGATGTTATGCGCAGACCGGCCTTGATGTGCTTCGTCAAATTGAGGGCATCGACTTGATTGTCGGCAATCAATTTAAAATGCAGTTACCCGATCTTTTGCCACCTAGTCCACAACAGGTCAAACAGTCGATGCCGCAGGTCCATCATGGGCGCATGGACCCTGATAATTTTGCACTTGAAGGCGTCGGAGATTATTCGACGACCCGAGCGAATGTAAAAATTCAGGATGGCTGTCAATTCATGTGTGCCTTTTGCTTGATTCCCTTTGCGAGAGGGCGGGAGCGCAGCCGGTTTGTTGACGATGCCGTTCGTGAGGCAGAGGCCCTGGTTCAACGAGGCCATCGTGAATTGGTGCTGACTGGTGTCAATATTGGCCAGTATCAGGATCAGGGTCTCAATCTCTTGGGCCTAATCACCCGATTGGAAACAATTGAGGGTTTGGAACGCATTAGGATATCTTCCATTGAACCCACAACCATTCCTGAAGGACTTTTGGAGTATATGAAAACATCGCCAAAACTGTGTCGGTTTCTTCATGTCCCCATACAAAGCGGAGACGATGGCATTTTACAAACTATGAATCGGCGGTATTCTGTTCAGGAATATCGGGAGGCGATGGAATGGGCTGTGGATATGATTCCTGATGTGTGCTTTGGCACAGATGTGATGGTCGGGTTTCCTGGCGAGGGCCAACAGGAATTTGCGAATACGCTTGCCTTCATTCAAGACCAACCATTTGCGTATGTCCATGTGTTCAGCTATTCCCCGCGACCCGGAACGGCTTCGACCAAGATGGCCGGTCAGGTATATTCTGAGGACATCAAAGAACGCAGCCAAACCTTGCGTGAACTGTCTCGTCACAAACGAGAAGTCTTTCAGCAGAGGTTTTTGGGGCGGGACCTTACCGTCTTGTTTGAACATGAGGTGGATGGGGTTTGGTCAGGTTTGACTGACCATTATCTTCGTGTGGATGTCCGTGCTTCTCGCAATCTCAAGAACACCCTTCAATCGGTGGTGGTCACAGGGGTCATGTCTGATCGGGTACTAGGTCTTCTTAATCCCCTGGCCAACGATTCTCGTTCCAATCCTCATCGAGATCTTGTGGTTATTCAAGACAGGAACACATGAGTAGCACACCCTTACTCCTTCCCAAAAGTCTCAAAACCATGGCCCCTTTGAATGAGAGGGGTGGGTATCAGGTTTATATGGAAACCTTTGGGTGCCAGATGAATGAATATGACACTGAATTGGTGCGGTCGATCATGAAAGCGAGAGGATTCCACTTTACCCCGGTCGATGAAGAAGCCGACGTCATTTTGTTTAATACCTGTGCCATTCGGGAAAACGCCCACAATCGACTGTACGGACATTTGGCTCGGTATAAAGCCAGAAAAAAAGAACGAGGGCTGGTGATCGGAGTTCTGGGTTGTATGGCCCAGAACCTGAAACAAGAATTGTTGGAGTCACGATCGTGGATTGATGTGCTTGTGGGTCCTGATGCGTACCGGCGTTTGCCTGATTTGCTCATCGATGCGTTGGAGCATCAACGTCGGGGGTTAGCCGTCGATCTGTCCGAATATGAAACCTATGCCCAGATTGTTCCTGATCGAGGCAGTGGGGTGAACGGCTGGATTGCGGTCATGCGGGGGTGTGATAATTTTTGTTCCTTCTGTGTCGTGCCGTATACCCGAGGACGAGAACGTTCACGTGATCCGGAAGGTATTCTTGAAGAAACCCAGCAGCTCGTCGGCCAGGGGGTTCGGCAAATTACCTTACTCGGGCAAAATGTGAACTCCTACCGATCCGGTTCATGGGATTTTGCCCGTCTATTGGTCGCGGTCGCTGATGTGCCCGGTATTCAACGCGTACGATTTACCTCTCCGCATCCCAAAGATTTCCCACCGGCGTTGCTGGAAGCGGTGGCTCAGCATCCTATCATTTGCAACCAAATTCATCTGCCGTTGCAATCCGCGAATGATCGCATGCTCGAACGTATGGGGCGAGGCTATACCCGTCGGGAATATTTCAAACTCGTAGACGCCATTCGGAAGAAAGGACCGCTTGTCCTGACGACCGATTTGATTTGCGGTTTTTGCGGGGAGACGGACGAGGAGTTCCAAGATACCTATGATCTGGTAAAGGAGATGGAATATCAGGCGGCGTTTGTCTTTAAATATTCGGAACGCAAGCACACGATTGCGGCCAGAAAATACCCCGACGATATTCCCGAACAGGTTAAAGGGTATCGGACCAACCAAATCATTGAACTACAAAAAGAGATTTCCCTTCAAAAAAATCAAGCCTTAATTGGCACCGCAGTTGAAGTCATGATCGAAGGGGATGCTAAAAAATCCGATCAGCAATGGATGGGGCACACCGAACAGAATGTCACCGTCGTGTGGCCCAAAGGGTCTTCAATCCTCTTTCCTGGAGATCTTGTTTCGGTCTCCATCCAAGATGCCACCCCCTCAACCCTCTACGGTATCGCCCCCGAAAAACCCTCGCCTCCTTTCTACCTGGAAAAACCAGCCTGAGCTGTTTTTGAGGCGATTACTCTGGGAAGTGCCTTCTTGGAGATAGCCTTCATAGGCATTTATGTGCATTTCTTTAGCAAAATACACAGTTGTGCAGGAAGGCTTCAAGACTCCATGTAATGTGTGGGTTCTTCCTCAAGTCAGTTATTGAACATCCGATACAAACAGTAAAGTCTTAATGAATTGAAGCTTTTCTTTCTGGAAGGCTGATTCTCACTATGTCGTTGAACCAACGGGCTATCAATAAGGTGGTTGCCTATCAACGCTGAGAAAGAATTGAGCAAGCATGGACCCGCAGATCCTCCAACGTATCAAGAATTGCAAAACGCTTCCCGCGATTCCCGCACTCCCATTACAAGTGTTACAAATGTGCCGTGATGAGAAGGCCAATGCCCAGAAAGTTGGGGAGGTGATCAGTAAAGATCCGTCTTTTGTGGCGAAACTCTTGAATGTGGCAAATTCCAGCTTTTATGGAGGAAGCAGGCATAAAGTGGCCACCGTCACGCATGCCGTGACGCTGTTGGGGATGAATTCCATCGCCACGCTCGCCTTCTGTTTTTCCCTGTATCGTGATTTGCGGAAAAAAGGTGGAGGCGCCTTTGATCATACCCATTTTTGGCACCGATGTATTTTGGCAAGTTTAGCGGCAAAAATCTTAGCCAAACGTGTTCGCGTCATTAATGAAGAAGAAATTTTCTTAGCTGGCTTGCTCCAAGATTTGGGTGTCTTGGTTATGAGCGAAGCGTTTGGGAATGAATATGGTGCCCTCTACCAAAAAGCCAATCAAGACCATCATGTATTGGAAGCGTTGGAACAGGGTCGATGGAAAACCGATCATTGTGAGATTGGGGCATGGTTGGCAGAAACCTGGGAATTGCCTGAAGTGTTACGTGAAGCGGTACGCGGCAGTCACAATCCCTCCCTCGCTTCGACTGAGGATGAAGTATCCCGGTTAACTATTTTATGTGTGGCGTTGTCCGGACGGTTGGCTGATATGTGGTGCCACCCACAGACCGAGACGGCTATTCAAACCGCGATGGACTTGTCCCAGGAGCTTCTGCAAATTGATCCTGAGGGTGTCTTGGAAGTGGCCAAAGACATCATTGAAGGTATTCCCGACATGTCGGCATTTTTCCAGATTAACCTTGGCAAGGCTGAGGAGATTCAAAAAGTCTTAGACCTCCTTGAGCAAACGATCCACGAGACTATTCCCACCGAAAACCCAGAACCTGTTCCAGCCTCCTAACGCGCTCTTCACATTATCAGGCCCCCCCGAGTTGACGGAAAAAGAGAGGACCCTGTATAAAGAGCCACTCCCCTGGAGTACGCTCCAGGAGTATTCTTGCCTATCAACATCGTGCGCCCGTAGCTCAATTGGATAGAGTACTTGACTACGAATCAAGAGGTTACAGGTTCAATTCCTGTCGGGCGCACCAGTTTCGAAGATCTCCTTTTCCTCGTCCTCGGATCTAATTCTAACGGGACCTTTCCTTCGTTTAACTTGAAGAAACCCGCGCAGCCTAGTGTCCAAAAATACTTGACCACAACACTGACCCCGCGAGGAGTCAGGAACTTGTGAGAGGGGGGCAATCTGTTGGGGGTGGCTTAGGGTGCCCCTTCCTCTCTTGATTAGATCGGGCCACGGGTGACACTGGTGACGACAAATTTTTTGTCATCAAACGTGATGGTGAGTGATTCACCTTTGACCATGTGGGTGCCCTGCAAATCCATATAGGAATATGTCCAAGTATGAACGTGCCCCTCTTTGGTTTGCGATTTAAGACGGGCAACTGGCTCACCAAGCATGGCCAATACCTCATCTTGAGTCGTGGTATTGGGGTGGATCTGATTCTCAATACCGACAGGAATTGGCCTCTCGCCCGCCTCAAAGAGGTAAGAAGGCGTGCGCGCACAGTTGGAGAGGAGAATCGTGGCGAGAACAAGGAAACCTGTTCGTTGCACCCAGCATATTGCTCTATTTTTAAAAATGGCTATTCCCTTAATCTTCATGATCAGTCTCCTTTTTACACAACATCCTCCCCCACCCCACATTGGGCCAAGGAGGTAAAGCTACTGTAAGAATTCCAGTTGAGGAATCAATTCCCCCTCAAAAGCATATTATGGAATAGCCTGACACCTGCCTCACCCTTTCCTTTTTAGCAAAAATTCACGATTCTCCATTTCGGGTAACTTCGTTCTGGTTTCATCCATTCGCCCCAGCTTGCTGGGTGAGGAGGTTTACTATCTATGCGGGTATTGACGCACAGACCCTCATGCCATTGCAAATACTTACTAACGTGATTTTTGGCGGTGGCCGTAGAGGAGGGTCACGTTGATCCGGCGGCATTCGTAGATGTCCTGAAACTCGATGACATCGGTTTCGTGGAAGAGATTGGAATTGAAGATGACCGCGCGGTTTTGACGGTGAGGAATGGTGATGGGTTTGGCTCCGTTCTGTTCCAGAAATTCTTGAATTTTGTATCGGTTTTTGTCGTTATTGTATTCCGCAAAGTCCCAATCGTCTGGGGCTTCCTTATCCCACACCACAAGCCCCCCGTTTTCCGAGTTCCGGTTGGCTTCGTTGGGGGTGATCCAAAAATTCACATTCACCGCGGCCGCGTCGGCGTGCATGTTGAGTCCACGCAACGCACTATCGTGTTTGAAGGCCCAGGCCTGGACCAATTGATGGTGCTGAAAAATGCGAGGGAATCGACTTCGTAATTCTTCGGCGATTTGCAGGAGCAATGGGCACGCAAAGCCATTAGCTAAAAACGTCCCGATATACCCGTTTTGATAGTCTCGTTTCCATATGGTGGATTCCAAACAGAACGCGCGTAATGTGGTTAGGGCCTCTTGCGTCAGGAGGGTTTCGACAAACATGGCCTCGGGTTTGGTGGAAAAATATTGTGCTTCAATCGCGGCGACGTCAAGGTCAGGATTAATGGCTGATCCAGAAACGGTATCGGTGGGGCGAATATTCAAAATTTTGTGAAATGAAGGGGCGAGGGAGATTTGCTCCTGTGGTGTGAGTTGGACAAAGATGGAGTCTGCGGTTTCCTGATTGCTGCGCGCCGATGGCGTTTTCAAGGTCTCTTGATAATCCTTCGGAAAAGTCACCGAAGGGGCATGGGCCAAGAGATAATCGAGTTGCTCGGCATCATGTTTGAGTCGAGCTTTGGTGACGAAAGGCGGAGCCGCACCCTGTCCCTGGTTGTAGGTGAGATCGGCCGAGCGTTCAAAGCAGGCGAGGGCATCAGAGGTGCGTTGTTGCCAGAGCCAGATTAACCCTAAGTGATAATGGGCATTGGGGTAGTTGGGTTTCAAGTTCAGGGCCTGTTGGAAGGCCGCCGCTGCTTCGTCAAGTTTTCCCTGATCTTTGAGCGCCACGCCCATATTGTGATGGGCTTCGGCATGTTGAGGCGCTAACTGTGTGGCCTGTTGATACTGTGCGAGAGCGAGATCGAGGTCACCCTTTTCCTTATATACTACCCCCAAATTATTCAGCAGATCGGCAGATTGTGGTTTGAGCTTTCTGGCATTTTCATACGCAGCAATGGCCAGGCCCCACTGGC
>JAQBGS010000091.1:0-4990 GCA_032128535.1 Nitrospirota bacterium | reverse complement strand
ATTCCTCATAGCGTTGTTGAAATTGTTTAACCAGGCCATTTAACCCGCCATAGGCATCCAAGAGTTCAAGCTGCGTTTTGGGAGACAACAGAGACTGCTGATCATGTTGGCCATGAATGTCGACCATTTGCAGGCCAATCTCCTGAATGGTTTGCACGGGCGCCAATTGTCCGTTCAGATAACTCCGGTTTTTTCCCGAACGTGCCAAAATGCGTCGAATAACCACATCATGCTGATCGGAGAGTAAAAAACCATCGTGTCGTAATTGCGAAACCAGAGGATGAGATTCAGGGAGGGTAAAACAGGCTTCTAACAAAGCTTCGTCAGCACCAAATCGAATGTGATCGGAAGAGGCCCGGCCACCGGCGACCAACAACAGCGCATCAATAAGTAGAGATTTGCCAGCGCCAGTTTCTCCTGTTAACACGAGAAACCCGGCCGGCAACACAAGATGAAGCTGATCAATGAGGGCGAAGTTGGAAATGCGCAGCTCGGTTAACATCGCACCGAGTGATCCGCCCTAGGGGTTAGGCCATTGCAGACGATTGAGATAAAAGGGAGTCAATGATTTCTTTAAATTGCTGTTTAGGACGCGCCCCAACAATCTTTTCGACAACCTGTCCGCCTTTGAAAAAGAGAATGCTGGGAATACTCATGATTTGGTATTGCCCGGCCACCTCTGGGGCTTCATCCGTGTTCAATTTCATGACCTTCAGACGGCCCTGATATTCTTGCGCCAGTTCCTCAACAATGGGGGCAACCATTTGACACGGACCACACCACACTGCCCAGAAATCCACCATCACAACATCCGAGGATTTCATGACTTCCCCATCCCAATTTGATGCATCGGCTACGGCGACAAGATCAGACACAGACTGCCTCCTTGGAAAGATACAATAGAGAAACAATGAACAAGGCCATCCTAAAACTGCCTTCTATGGGCTGTCAACTCACCCCTTGTTTTCTTGAGCTGATCATAACGTGCAAGTTGACTGAAAGATGTTATTTGTCTTTTGGGGTTTGTTGGAAAAAATCGTGATCAATGAGCAGACCACCTCTACCACTTCCATTCTAGAGGGACCCCGGACCACCAGGAATCAGGTTGCGATTCTCGCCAGGCCGATTGTTGCACCCACAATTCATCGGTGCGTGCTCGATTGAGACGATTCGCCATTGAAGCCGTAATATCGAATTGTTGACGCAAGCCTTCGTGAATCAGCTCTTGTGCCATGCGCGGCATGACATTCGGTGGATCAATAATATCAATCACCTCTCGTGCGGTCAGATTGAGGGATAATTGTTCAACTTTGCCATAATCTTCTTGTTTCACCAAATACGCCAAATAACCATCTATGGCTTGATACACATAGGCCAAATACACATAGGCCTCGACCGAAGGATGCTGATCAATATTTCGCTGACAGGCTTCTACTGCTCGCCGATAATCACCTGCCTGGACAAAAACCTTTGCACGAGCTAATTCCGTTGTTGAAGTCGTCAGACTTTGATCTGCATCCGCCATACTCTTGGAGGCATCCAACAATCCCCAAAGACCAACAAAAAGAAAGAAGAACAGACCATATGTCAAACAACGTGTTAAAGAAGATTGCCCTTTCATCGCATCCCTCCTTGGCTCCCATTGGACCAATTTTTCATCATCTCCCGTGATCCCACAAGAATATTGACGATAGGTGTCACAATTTTTAGCAGTATAGAAAAACTCAAATTTCTCATATTTTCAACGAGCTACGACCACTTTTTCTTGAGAACCCCTCAAAATGCTGGCTTCTTCTTGTAGCAAAATCACGACAGGTGGTCTCCAGCGCCCCTCTTGTTCATATCAATAATTTGATGAACTTTTTCATCTAAACACACACGACGCCTCCTAACTACCGATAACGCCCACCGATTCTTGGTCCCCGACCTCGATGGCATACCGATTGCGAAGGTTCCCCATTCAACAATGATTCTCGATTGAGGGGGGAACAAAATCGAATGCCACTTATCCCATTCACAGACTGCAACGAATCCTTTCAATCAACACGTATCCTCATGAAACGTCTTCTTCCTTTTTGCCATTTTAGCACGTTCATCGCCATCGGAGCGTTTTTGCTTTGTCTTCTTGTCCCTTTGACTTCCACTCCCGCAAGTTCCAGCGATATGGCAATGGCCCTTTCTTCCTATTCTCAAAGTTCGCATAACCATATGGACCAACCACATCACACTGGGTCCCCCCATTCGGAGGATATTCTTGCTGCACTCACGATTTATCTTGAGGCGCGCGGCGAAAGTTTTGCGGGGAAAATGGCCGTCGCGGCGGTCATTCGAAATCGCATGCACCACAAATATCATAGCGATGGAACCGTCAAGGGCACAGTCCTTCGCGCCAAACAATTTGAACCGTGGATTGGGCGCTCACCAGAAGAGGTCCGGTTTAACCCCAACAATCGAAAAATGCGAGAAAGTTTATTGGCTTGGGAACTCGTGCAAGATGGGCGAAATGTCGTGGATGGAGCGGTACTTTTTTATAATCCGACCCTCGTCAGCACACCTCGTTGGGCCGAAGTGTATCAAAAGGTTGCGAAAATCGGCGGGCATGAATTCTTCAATAAACACCACATTTAATTAGACGTGGGCCACGACGGTCTTTCGTAAATTTTTGGGTCGACTTTTTTTCGGATTTCCATTTTCAATACCGTCTAGCTGCACCCGTAATTGCCTCAATGCTCCAGAATGCACTCGACAGACCCCTGATTCGGTAAGACCCAATCGGCCTCCAATTTCCTTCATGGTCAGGCCCACATGATAATAGAGCTGCAAAACCTCCTGCTGGCGAGTTGATAACGTGACTAACGCCGCTTGTAAGGTTGCTTTCATTTCCGCATCGGCACAGGCGGCGAAGGGATCGTGATGGTCCTGGTCCTGTAACACCTCTCGTAGGGTGCATCCATCCTCACCGTAGCCCACAGGCTCATCGATACTCACAAGCCTGGGATCACACGCTGAAAATCCTTCAAGCTCTTCTTGCGGTACCCCCAACGCTTTGGCTAATTCTTCTGTTGTGGGGGACACTCCATTTTTTTGCATGTATTCATCAACAATTTGCCGAATTTGCTCTCGACGAGCCCGAACCGAGCGAGGCACCCAATCCATCGCACGAATTTCATCCAACATCATGCCACGAATCCGGTATTCGGCAAACGTGCGAAATTTTATATCCCGAGTCGGATCAAATCGTTTCAGCGCGCTCAAAAGTCCCATGGCCCCGGCGCTCGTCAAATCTTCCACATCCAAGGAAAAAGGATTTTTGATAGCCATCGCTCCAGCCATTCGACGAATTATTGGCAGAAATTCTTGAAGAATGGCTGCCAATTGTTCCTGATCAAGTTGGGAATAATACGTCTCTTCGGTTCTGGGCTCTTCCGCTGTTATCGCCACACAAGCCGATCCCGTGGAAGAAGATTCTTCGGCAAGCCCATAAGTCTGTTGTTGATATTCGTCCATATTCTGGTCTGTCCTTTCTGACCAAAAAAAAGCGCCCAATTCCGAGGAATGGGCGCATGAACGAACGTACGTCAGACTGCATACAGTTCGGTAACCAGACTAACCATGAACGCCTTACTCGTTCAGGGTCTCTTGGCTTTGCGCCCTACCCTCGCGGATAGTTTGCCCTTGTCACCTGTCCAATAAATTATTCTAGAATTCGTACCTCATGGATTGGGTTCCTATTAAACGTTCCTGGCAATGTTTTCTCATTTTCCCTACTGGCCTTTTGGCCCTTCCTCATCTTCTTTCTCTGTCCGTGGTGATGTTATCGGGAAAGGCCTTTTGGGAATTAAGGAAAAACTTGACGGATCGAGAGAAAAGCATAGAAATTCATCAATCCCACAATATCGAAAGATAATTTCCCATTTCCCTATGGGCCCAAGAAGGGGAATTCCCGGCACCATTATTTTAATTTGAGAAACAGGTTGGCTCCGACCATAAAGAACATCACCGTGGCAATCCAACTTCCGACAATGGGCATCACCGCACCATTTTGCCCCAACACAATTCCCACCGAATGAGCCGCCCAAAAGAGAAACCCTATGGCTAAGGTTTGACCTACACCCTTTGCCGCTCCCACACTTCGTAAGCCACTTCCCCGCAGGCTCACGGATATACCTAAAAGCGTCATAACGAATGGCACCATCGAAAAGGCCACACGCGCCCAATAATCCGTGACATATCGCTGAGGATTGTGGCCATCTTGCGTGATCCGTTCGATATACTCATTCAAACGAAATAGCGTCATATTTTTCGGAGATTGAGATAACCAATTCTGGAAATCTTCAGGCGTCAGGGGAAAAGAAATGATCCGATGCGGTTGTTGAGTGATCTCGACCCGACCATCGCCCATAATCTGACGCTGGACCACCTGTTCCATTCTCCATTCCCCTTGAATAAACGACCCATATTTGGCTTCAACAATCTCAGAAAGGCGAAACGGCTCGCTTAAGGTATATTGATAAACACCAGACACTTTTCTCCCATCCTGTTCCACGGATTCAATCTGCAAGAGCTGCGTCTGGCCAACACGAAGCCAAAGCCTATCCGGAGCCGATAGCAAGGCCTCAGGTTTTTGTTTGATTAACACAGATTCCACATATTCAGCTTTCAGGTTTGCCAATGGGATAAACACGGCCGTCAACTCGAAACTCACCACACTCACCAACAGGCCAAAAGCAAAAAATGGCAATGCAATTTGATAAAAGCTTAAGCCGCAACTCCGCATGGCCGTAATCTCTCGAGTCCGATTCAAGCCACCAATCGTTAAAATGGATGCCATTAACGCACCAAGCGGCGCTAATAAAAATGCGATCTCAGGAATCCGATAAACAAAAAACGTGAAGACGAGCGACAGATCTGCATCGTATTTCAAGAACTTCCGTAATTTCTCAAAAAAATCGACCACCAAATAGATCGTCAACACCGTCGCCAAACACAG
>JAQBGS010000090.1:0-4718 GCA_032128535.1 Nitrospirota bacterium | reverse complement strand
CCTGATGGGTCATTACCTTTCACTGTTTCTAGCGAAAACCCGTTGAATGCGAGACGCAATCAAGGATATCAAAATGCCCAACACATCAAGAGCTCTCGGGTGTCTATACAAAATTCTTTCGGCCATACGATTATGGCTTACCATGATTACCCAACCAATACTGATTGTTCCACATTGCCCGTGGTCGTTTTGGCTCCCGGATATGGAGAAACGAAACGCGACTATCTAACCTTGGCCTATTACTTTGCCATCAATGGGTTTCATGTGATCCGCTATGACCACACCAATCATGTTGGCGAAAGTCAGGGAACACATTTTGATATTTCTCTTTCGTCGATGAAGCACGATTTTCAAGCGGTTGTACAGTTTGTTCATCAGCAGTGGCCTCAAGGACCGGTCATTGGTGCCGCCTCCAGCTTATCTGCACGCGTGGCACTTAAAGCCGAAGCTGAAGATCCGGCTCTTGCCCTCTTAGTGCTTCTGGTAGGCATTGTGGATGTTCAACAATCAGTCGCCACAGTCCACCAGGAAGATGTCTTTGCAAATTATCTGAATGGACAGATTCAGGATTCTGCAAATATTTTAGGCTTTAATGTGGGGCAACAGTTTTTATGTGATGCCGTGACGAGTAAGTTTTCCACCTTGAACACCACCCTCGACGATGTGAAAGCCCTCACAACTCCAGTCATGTATATTTCTGCGGGGAAAGATGCGTGGATCGAGAAGTATTCGTTAGAGGTGTTTAAGCAAGCGATAGATTCGCGTCTTTCGAAATGGTTGGATGTCCCGGAAGCCTTGCACCGACTTCAGGAAAATCCAAAAGTGGCACGGACGACTTATCGGCACATCATTCAGCATTGCCAGGAACATGTAGGGTCACCTTTACTGCAGGGGATTATTCAGGAACCGAATCGTGGAGATCTAGGACGGCAAACCCGTCAAGAAAAATTTGCACTGCAACAAGAGGCTCACACCAAAGTCGGGCAAGCTTTCTGGAGTGACTATTTGGGTAATTTCCAAACCGTCGGAACCTGTCAGGATTACGTGCAACTCTTGGATCACGTCTTCCATGCCTTAGGACCCATTACCCCTGGGCAACGGTTTTTAGATGCGGGATGTGGAAATGGGAATGTCGGATTATATTTCTTGCAAACATTACAACAAAACACGACCACGCCTCGCTTGATTTCTGACGACCCTATTCGATATATCGGCATCGATGTCGTCAAGGAAGCCCTTGGACGAGCCCAAGAGCAGATGGCCCAAGCCTATCGTTCACGACAGAAGACCTGGCCTAATCAATTCTTGCCAGTCCAGATGTCCTGGTCGCAAGTTGATTTACAACATTCACTGCCATTTGCGGATCATCAATTTGATCGGATCGTCTCGAATTTGGTCGTGGGGTATGTGGCTAATCCTCAAGCCGTTTTACGAGAATTGTATCGGGTCCTTGCTCCCGGTGGGCGAATGGTGCTCTCCAATCTCAAGCCCAATAGCGACTTTTCTGGTATCTATCAGAATCTCGTCAATCAGGCCGGACAAAGAGATCAGAAAACTGAGGCTCGAGAACTTTTGAATAATTATGGAAAGATTCGACAAGCTGAGAAAGAAGGCCAATTTCGCTTTTTCGACCACACAGAATGGAGAAACGCTCTCGAGCCTTTGAATTGTGTCTATGCCGGGGTGTATCCGACGTTTGCCAATCAAGCCTATTTAATCGTTCTAGAAAAATCTGAATCTTCCACTCACCGTTCCCTGTCGTTAACTCAAAACTCCAGCCTCCTTGTGCAGCCTATTACGGATGTGTCAACAATTTTCAAGCATGCGGCTTAGACTCACCAACCACGAATGTCTTTTCCTTTAAAGAGATTAGACAACATGTTCTGCCTATGGACACCCACCAGTGGCTCATAGTGAGGAGGAACAGAGAGTTTTGACTTCTCCCTGCAATTATTGTCCAATACAATATTCTGTCGGGAAACAACCGACAGGAACGATCGAGTCTCACCCAGGAATTTTTCTGCTACGTGAAATTTCACGCCTTCAGCGGACTTCTCAACGGCCTGGCCGCCACCGTTTCCGGAATTCTTATCTACGCAAAAAATCCCACAAATCCTAAGCATCAGGCCTATGGTTTCTATGCCCTGGCCGCCGCGATCTGGGGCTATGGCTACTGGGCTTGGCAGATTTCGACCACCCATGATTCGGCATTGTTTTGTGTTCGCCTGTTGATGGTTGGGGCCATTTTTTTGCCGGTCGCCTATCTCTTTCACGTCCTCACTTTATTAGAAAAAAGTGAAAGCAAGCGACAGTTATTATGGCTGTCAGCAGGCATTGGTCTGTTCTTTTTACTCGTGAATTTCACGCCATATTTTGTTGCCGATGTACAACCGGCTGGCGGCTTTTTGTTTTGGCCTCAACCCGGACCTGTCTTTCACTTCTATCTTTTCTGGTTTGGTCTCTGCTCGCTCTATGGAACGGGGTTACTGTTTCAAGGCGCGCGTAGCAAAAGCGGAGGAGAGCGATCGCGTTTTTACCTATTAGCGTTTGGATCCATCGTGGCTTACGGTGGTGGCATGACGACGTTCCCTCTGTGGTACGGCATCAACCTCCAACCCAATGGCGCTATTCTCCTGACCGTGTATACCTCCGTCGTGGCCTATACGCTCCTTCGTTATCGACTCATGGGTTTAGGCATGGCATTCGAGCGGGGCGTCACAGGAACCTTACTGGTCCTGTTGGTGGCCTTTCCGGCGTACCCAGCCTTATTGCTGGGCCAGAAATGGTATTTCGGATCGATCAATATTGGCTTTTCTCTTGTTGAGCTATTCGTGTTGCTCCTGTTGGTTTTTGGTGCCTCTTCTTTGAAAACTCAAGCCATGACCTTCATTACCAAAGCATTTTTCAAGGAACGGTATGATCAGTATAAAACGGTATTGGATTTTTCGAAATCCTTGGTCTCGATTTTAGAATTGAAAGACTTAACGTCCACGATCGTCCAATCGATTTGCCCAAGCTTAGGCTTGCAATGGGGCGCATTATTTCTAAAGAAACCAGGAGGAAAGGATTACGATCCTATCTCCAGCTTTGGCAAGCCCTTGAGAGATTTATCCAGTTTGCAGCTTGGACATCTTTCTTCGTTGGAAGAGCATTGGAGACAAGGGACGACGTGTTTCGTCATTACTGAAATGAACGAGTTGATGAAAGATCCCGAATCACAAGCGGTCGTTGCCAAACTGTCCAGAATCGGCACAGAAGTCTGTTTGCCATTGGTCAATAAGAATCGGCTCTTAGGGTTTTGTATCTTTGGGCCAACGGTAGACAGTGGTGGCGGCTATACATCGCAAGAATTGGAATTACTGACCACCCTCTCCCAAGAAGCCTCAGTGGCACTGGATAATGCCCTCCTCTATGAAGAGCTGAAGCGTTCTCAATCATTGGTGCGCCGAACAGATCGGCTTCGTTCTCTTGAAACGATGGCCGCAGGATTAGCTCACGAGATCCGAAATCCTTTAACGTCTATTAAGGCTTTTGTGGATTTAGCCCCGGAACGTAAGGACGATGAACAATTTCTTGCCCGTTTTAGCAAAGTCGTGAAGGAAGATGTCTTTCGTATCGAACGTTTGACTCGAGAAATTTTGGATTATGCCAAACCGATCGAACCATTTTTGCGAGAGGAAGATCTCAACGAGATTATTGAATCCTGTTTATATACCTTACGGGTTCGTCCTTCTCACGAACTCATTGTCATTGAAGCAGATCTTATGCGGGATTTGCCAAAAGTTTTCGCTGATCGACAGCAGCTGAAACAGGTCATTCTCAATTTTTTGTTTAATGCCGCGGAGGCCATGTTACCCAAAGGCGGTGTACTCACCGTTCGGACGCGACATCTCAAATTTCAAGGGCAACAAGATTGGGTTCAATTAGAAATTCAAGATGCGGGATCGGGCATTGCGCCTGAGGATATCGATCATATTTTTGATCCGTTTTTTACCACGAAACATCTCAGTCAGGAACATGAGGGAACCGGCTTAGGTCTGGCCATTGCCCATCAAATTATTCAGGAACATCAAGGAAAAATTGAAGTGCAAAGCGTGAAGGGTCGAGGCACCACATTTTTCGTGAATTTGCCAAGCGCTTCATCTCATCTCCCCACTCCTTCTCTGCCATCCGAAGGGACTGCATCCATCCATCACCATTCCTAACGCCCTCTCATGAAACAATGTGTCTCGCTCTTAAAATGACTCTAGATGGCCATTCATAAATTTTGAACGTGTTCCAGAATCACAGAGGAGTCTAAAGAGGTGGTCGTGCTTCTAGCAATTGGCCTTCCCAATCACCAGTGCCCTGTTTCAGACGAATAACGCGAGTGCGATTCAGGCCAGCTTTGTGAAGCCAGGAACGCACGTCCTTCAAAGGGTAGGTGTTTCCGGTATCGGTGTAGAGGAGCATTGTGACAGCAAACAGGTTGGTCTCCAAAGGTCGAAGTCCTTGATGGTCTTGCAAGAAGGTATCCTGAATAATAAGCCGCCCTCCAGGGTTAAGGGTTCGCTTAATTTTTCTAAAAACCTTGAGATTTTCAGATGGGGAATAAATATGAAGAACGTTAGAATACCAAACGATATCGTATGTTCCAGTGATCTTATCAGTGATGAAATTCCCCGATTGCAAGGAGAGTCGGGATTCCACCGAAGCTTGTTTTGCCAAAGTCTGTGCGA
>JAQBGS010000089.1:0-3399 GCA_032128535.1 Nitrospirota bacterium | reverse complement strand
TCTCACCATTTTGATTTGTTCTCTTCCTATGCATCTCGTTGATCAACGGACCAATGGGGTGCAACCGTGTTTGATTACTCTCCACTTTTCAAAGGATATAGCGTGACACCTTTATCGTTTCGCGTGATCTCTGTGATCGGCGCCGGGGCCTGGGGCACGGCGTTAGCCCATTTACTCGCCACAAAAGGGTTGAATATTCGCCTTTGGGCCTACGAACCAGAAGTGGTGGAGAGCATCCAAACCCAACGCGAAAATACCTGGTATTTGCCTGACGTCGTCCTGCCCAATTCCATTCAAGCCATGAGCAGTCTCTCGGATTGCCTCCATCGTACCGATCTCATTATCCTCGCCGTCCCTTCTCACACCATGCGCAACATGATGGCACAACTTCGTCCCCTTCTGAAGAAACCGCTGCCCATCACCATCGCCACCAAAGGCATCGAGGAAGATACCTTGCAATTAATGAGTCAGGTCGTCGAAGGGCAATTGCCTGTCGAATGGCATACCTGGCTCACCGTACTCTCCGGTCCGAGCTTCGCCGCTGAAGTCTGTCGATGGAAGCCGACGACTATCCTCTTGGCTGGGAAGGATTTCAATTTAGTCAACCGACTGCAACAAGTGTTTCTTACCCCCCAATTTCGGGTCTATGCCGGACGCGACATGGTTGGGGCCCAACTCGGTGGTGCCCTCAAGAATGTGATGGCTATTGCAGCTGGCATCGTGGACGGCTTAGAGTTGGGTGCGAATGCCCGCGCCGCTCTCATTACGAGGGGATTAGCGGAAATGATTCGGTTAGGGCAAGCGATGGGGGCTGAGCCGTCAACCTTTTATGGTCTATCAGGCTTAGGGGATTTGGTGTTAACCAGTACGGGGGTCCTCAGCCGCAATTATCAGGTCGGACTCCAACTGGCCAAGGGGATCGATATGGCGACTCTCCTGGCCAGCACCCGCACGGTGGCCGAGGGCATCAACACTTCCCACGCCGCCATGGCCCTGGCCACACGTCACAATGTGGAGATGCCCATTGTCCAGGGGGTCTATCGCGTACTCTTCGAAGGCAACAATCCCCGCCACATCGTGAGTGATCTCATGGCGCGAACAGCCAAAAGCGAAGCAGAGCGTATGTCCGGCGGCATGCACACCTTTACCCCCTCAGGTCATTCATGAATCCGAAGCAATTGACGCAGTTGCTCAAAAAGGTGCAAGGCGGCAACCTCTCGATCCCCCAGGCCCTTAGCCAACTTCGCACGCTTCCCTTTGAAGATTTAGGATTCGCCTCGGTCGATCACCATCGAGCCTTGCGCCAGGGATTTCCTGAAGTCATCCTGTGCGAAGGCAAAACCTCCGAGCAAATTCTGTCCATTGCCAAAAAGCTGCTGAAATTTCAGGGCCCGTTTCTCGCGACGCGAGTCGACCCCGCAATCGCCAAACGACTGACTCGCTTGCATCGACACGCCGTCTATCATGAGATGGCCAACATCGTCGCGGTCGCCGATCCGACGCGGAAACTCGAAGGGCTCGTGGTCATTGTGACGGCGGGGACCTCAGATATTCCGGTCGCCGAAGAAGCTCGAGTCACAGCGGAAGTGATGGGGAGCCGCGTAACCACCCTCTACGATGTCGGGGTGGCCGGCATCCATCGGTTACTGGATCGGCAGGCCATCCTGCATGAAGCCAGAGCGGTCATCGTGGTTGCCGGGATGGACGGCGTACTTCCGAGTGTGGTGGGAGGACTCATTGATCGCCCGATTGTGGCGGTCCCCACCAGCCAGGGCTATGGCGCCAATTTTGGGGGACTGGCTCCGCTACTGACAATGTTGAATGCCTGTTCGTCTGGTATTGGGGTGGTGAATATCGATAATGGATTTGGGGCAGGTTGTCTGGCCCATCGCATCAATGCTGGAATGGGTGCTCCTCAGAAGGCAAAGAAGGTTCGGTAGGAACCGCCTCGAAAGGCAGCTCGGAAATAGGTTCTGAGGTTGGGTCCACCATAGGCGAAGGGATGTCAGGTTCACCGGGAACAGGTTCTATGGCATCGGCTTCTTTCAACAACGGCTCTCCTGGCAACGCCGGCACAAGGTCTTCTAGGGTTCCATTCATAGGTTCTTCAGCAGGTTCGCCCCCACTCGACCCCTCAAGAACCTGATCACTCCCCTCGCCTACGTCATCTTCCCCAGGAAGAGAAGCATTCTCCTCGGCTGATACGCCGCCTTCTATCAAAGAAAGATCATCCGCAGCCAGTTCCTCCTGCTGCAGCGCTTCTATCTCCGCAGGCACCTCAGGCTCGGGTGGGATAGGAGGCAAGACCTCTCCTGCATAGGCTAAGGCCTCCAGCGTCCCTTGAACCCGGTGAGACACAATCTTTGTTCGAGGACCGTGACCTTCATCTTCCAACAATTTGGCTTGTATCTCATAAAAATACGAGCCATCAACCACCAATTGATCATACTGATCCTTCCCATCCCACACCAATTCCACTGGCACCACCTCGAGGAGTCCCCCTTGGGTAGCTTCGGCAAGGGGCAGTCGTTGACTCACAAAACTCATCGAACGACGGGTGGGTGACGTAATCAGCGCTGACACTTCCAAGAACTTGCTGTCCTTGGCAGATGCTGGAACTTTCACCATCATCGAAAGCGTCAATGGGCTTTGCCCAATAATAAAAGGATCGGGAGACGTCGCCACCTGTTCAACTTTCACCGGGGAAATGTACCGCTTTCTCTTTTTTTTGGCATCGACCTGCTCGCATAAAAACAAAGATAAAACCATACTTAGGCATATCACCATCAGCTTAGGCCAGATTCCTTCAAACAACAGGCACCTCTTTTCTTGTACATATTTCATAAACGTCTTTTGTATTGTGCCAAACATTCTCTCTTCACACCAATTAAATTCCATATCTTTTGACCCATTTTGATTTTTATGGCCTTTGGCGTGGACGAGCCATGCAGCCGACTTCGGAAACACGAAGGTGCATTGTTTGAACGTAGCGAGTTTGCGCCGACGCCTGACCTGTCCTGAGCCATGTCGAAAGGCCTCGAAAGGGCCGACATAGCTTTGGGTCCTTTTGCCGAAACAAAAGAACCTCGGCTTCCGGGCCGAGACCCGGCCACACGAAACCTGGCTGGCGGATTACAAATAATGCCCCTGCGTTTTCTTCTTGTGAACATTTTTCATCTAAATCCTCTCGGTACGCACTCAAAATTTCTTCGTCAATAAATTTGATTCGTCGTTTCAGCATTTCCCCATGTTCCTTGGTAGGTTCCGCTCTAACCGGAGGGCATTTTTGGTCAATTTTCCCATTAAGGGAAAAATCCACCCATCTCTGCATTGCCCCAAGGTATCCATCTAAGGCAGAAGCAGGATTGGGAGCATCTTCAGTGCTAATGTACAAGGGCG
>JAQBGS010000088.1:0-7502 GCA_032128535.1 Nitrospirota bacterium | reverse complement strand
ATGAGGCCGATTTAAAAAAGGGGTCAATTTCCGTTCAATCGCCCATCGGGCGAGCGTTAATTGGGCACCGGGTTGGTGACATTGTGGAAGTTCATCGACCAGCCGGCATGATTGAATATGAAATTCAATCGATAGGCTTTGAGGAGCCCTCCTAATGCCATCAGCCATTTCATTAGTCACGCTCCTAACTGATTTTGGAGAAGCAGATTATTTTGTTCCGAGCATGAAAGGGGTTATGCTGGGAATTAACCCCCAAATTCGAATCGTCGACCTCAGTCATCGCGTTCCACCGCATGGCATTGAACAAGCCGCGTTTTTCCTGAAATCTTGTTTTGAATATTATCCGGATGGGACAGTTCATGTGGTCGTCGTTGATCCAGATGTCGGAAGTGAGCGCCGGGCGCTGCTTGTTTCAACTTCTCGATATTTCTTTCTGGCGCCGGACAATGGGGTCTTGAGCAATATCTTTAAAAATGAGGCATCGGTCGAAGTCCGCGCCATTGAGAATAAACAGTACAGGTTGGATTCGGCTGGAGCGACCTTTGACGGGCGGGATTTGTTTGCGCCTTCTGCCGCCTGGTTAACAAAGGGACAAAGCCCCGGTTCCTATGGGCGGTTGATTACTGATTACGTCACCCTTCCTGACGATCCTCCGAAAATGAACAACCAGGTCCTTCAGGGGCGTATTCTGTATATTGATCATTTTGGGAACGTCATCACCAACATTACCTCAACAGAGATGGAGACATTTCGAGCAGTCACGAAAAAAGGATGGATGGGTCTCACGGTTGGAGCGATGACGATCAAAGGGGTGAAAGGTTTTTATGGAGAAGGCGCGACAGGGCTTCCAGAACTCATAATCAATAGTAATGGACATCTTGAAATTTTCATCAAGCAAGGCCGAGCGGCCGACCGTTGCGGATTTCAGGTAGGGCAAAAGGTCGAATTAATCTGATGCACAAACTTTTGTAGATGGTGGTAAGGTTAAAACGAGGGTAGGCGATCCCTTTAGGATATCTGTTCCGAGCTTGTGGAAGCACGGACAACAGAAATCGCGACTTTGATGATGTCGACCATTTGCTTTAATTCTTGCAATGTTGCAGATAGAGGCGGCATCAAGATGATGGTATTGCCAATGGGTCGAATAAGAAGGCCTAGGGCTCTGGCGGCTAAGGTCACGCGATGTCCAATGCGATCGATCACGGGGAACGGCTCTTTGGTTTTTGGATTCTGAACTAACTCAATACCCACCATATACCCGCGCTGGCGGATATCTCCAATCCATGGGTCGTTAGCAAGGGTGTTCAGAAAAGAAGATAACTGAGGTGTGCGGCGTTGTACCTTGGTCAAGGTCCGTTCAGTTTTAAAAATGGAGAGATTCGCCAAAGCGGCGGCACATCCCAAGGGATTGCCCGTGTAACTGTGGCCGTGAAAAAATGTTTTGCCTTCATGGTGTGCCCCCAAAAAGGCCGAATAGATTTCCTCGGTGGTCAACGTGGCCGCTAAGGGAAGGTAGCCACCGGTCATGCCTTTGGCAATCGCCATAATATCCGGACTGACCGATTCATGTTCACAAGCAAACATGCGACCGGTTCGACCAAATCCTGTGGCCACTTCATCGGCAATGAATAAGACCTGGTATCGTCGACAAAGTTCTTGGAGTCGTCGAAGATAGCCAGGAGGGGAAGGAATAAGTCCGGCGACGCCTTGGACCATTGGCTCCACAATGACTCCGGCAATTTCTTCATGTTTTTCTTGAAGAAGGGTTTCAAGAGGATCACTACAAGCCAATTGGCATTGCGGAAATTGCAAGTCGAGGGGACAACGGTAGCAATAGGGAGGTTCGACCTGATGCCGCCCCGAGAACAGTAACGAAGAAAATGGCTTTTGAAATAAATCAATGCCACTCAGGCTCATACCCCCTACGGTGTCACCATGATAGGCTAATCCGAGATGGACGAACTGTGTTTTTCGTGGTTGAGGACGGGGACATTGTTGCCAATATTGAATAGCCATTTTGAGGGCGATTTCGACAGCCGTCGACCCATTATCCGAAAAAAAGACTTTTTGGAGCCCCTTCGGAGCTAAGCGCACCAGCGCTTTAGCCAATTGAATAGCCGGAGGATGAGACAGGCCCAAAAGGGTGGTATGGGCAATGTTCTTGAGCTGGTGGCGAATGGCTTGATCAATGGTAGGATGTCGATGGCCATGAATGTTGACCCAAATGGATGATGTTCCATCCAAATAAGCATTTCCGTCGACATCATAGAGATGCGTCCCTTTCCCACGAGTGATCAAGAGGAGAGCCTGCTGTTCCCATTCCTGCATTTGGGTAAATGGATGCCACACATACGCGCGAGCGTCTTGTTGTAATTGTTTGACGGACGGGGTTGATTTCCTTGGCATGGCCTTTAGATCACCCTAGAGAAACACATTTAATTTTGACAACCTTTTAGGGCCTCACTACAATCACGGACACTTCGAATGCGTAAGGCCTTCCCTCAAACCCACATACGAAATTTCTCCATTATTGCTCACATTGACCACGGCAAATCGACCTTGGCGGATCGATTTTTGGAAATGACCGGTGCGATCTCCCAGCGTGAATTTCGCGCCCAATATCTTGATGATATGGACTTGGAGCGTGAACGGGGAATTACCATAAAAGCGCATGCTGTGACCACTCAATTTCGGACCTCGAAAGGGGAGAACTACCTCTATAACTTGATCGATACGCCTGGACATGTCGATTTTGCCTATGAAGTCTCGCGGAGTCTAGCCGCCTGTGAAGGCGCACTGCTCTTGGTTGATGCCACCCAAGGCGTTGAAGCGCAAACCATTGCTAACGCCTATTTAGCCATGGCGAACGATTTAGTCATTATCCCCGTCATTAATAAAATTGACTTGGCCAGTGCAGATGTCGAAGGCGTGAAAACGCAAATTCGTGATGTTTTGGGCCTCACCGAGCATGAAGCATTCCTGGTAAGTGCGAAGGACGGGCGGGGAGTGCAAGAGGTCCTTGAAGGTGTCGCGGCTATTATTCCCGCTCCGAAGGGGTCCCCTGATGAACCCTTAAAGGCCTTAATTTTTGACTCGTGGTTTGACAATTATCAAGGGGCCATTGTGCTCTTACGGATTATTGATGGAACCATTCGTCCGAATATGATGATCAAGATGATGTCGTCGGGACAAGACTTTGAAGTCTTAGAAGTGGGCATGTTCTTGCCCAAACGAACCAAAGTCCCACAACTCGGCCCAGGTGAGGTCGGATATATTTGTGCAGGCATGAAGGAGCTCTCCGACACGAAGATTGGAGATACCATTACGGATGCCAAGCGACCGACCTTGGAGGCGTTGCCTGGCTATCGAGATGTGCAACCGGTGGTCTTTTGCGGCCTCTACACCACCGACACTTCAAAATATGAAGATCTTCGTGACTCATTGGAAAAATTACAACTCAATGATTCTTCCTTTTGCTATGAACCCGAAACATCCCTAGCATTAGGCTTTGGTTTTCGTTGTGGATTTTTGGGTTTGCTCCATATGGAAATTATCCGAGAACGATTGGAGAGAGAATATTCCCTTGATCTGATTAGTACCGCGCCAACAGTGGTCTACCGTGTGCATTCCACAACTGGGGAAATTATTGATATTGATAATCCCTCTAAGCTCCCTGATCCTTCTCGAATTGAACATATTGAAGAACCGTTCATTAAGGCCACCATTATTGTCCCGGAGCGGTATATTGGCAATATCCTCCAGCTGTGTCAGGAAAGGCGGGGCATTCAGGTTGGCCTGGACTATCTGGATCCGACTCGGGCTATGTTGATCTACGAGCTCCCTTTAAATGAAATTGTGTTAGACTTTTATGATCGTTTGAAATCCCGAACCCAAGGCTATGCTTCCTTAGACTATGAATTGATCGACTATCGGAAGTCGGATTTAGAAAAACTCGATTTGTTACTCAATGGAGAGACGGTCGATGCCTTATCTATTATTGCTCATAAAGACAAAGTAATCAGTCGAGGACGACAATTGGCTGAAAAAATGAAAGAGCTGATTCCCAAGCAAATGTTTGAAATTGCCATACAAGCTGCGATTGGAAAACGGGTGATTGCCAGAGAAACGATTGGAGCCATCAAGAAAAATGTGACGGCCAAATGCTATGGTGGCGATATTTCCCGAAAACGGAAACTTTGGGAGAAGCAAAAAGAGGGGAAAAAGCGCATGAAACAAATCGGTCGAGTGGAAGTCCCTCAAGAAGCGTTTCTGGCCATTCTCAAAACGGATCCGAGTTAATCGACTGATGCCACATCACGAGCCGCAGCCCACAGACCCTTCAGAGACCAATCTTGGGAAAACCTCCACCGAGGCTTCCGGGAGGACAGAGAACGCCCAGGCGACCAAATCCATTTTCAGGGAATATGCCGAAGCCCTCATTATCGCCATTATCTTGGCCCTGACCATCCGAGTCTTTTTGGTACAGGCCTTTAAAATTCCCTCCGGGTCTATGATTCCCACGTTGCTCATTGGCGATCATATCTTGGTTTCAAAATTAGCCTATGGAATTCAATTGCCGAAAGACTGTGAATTCCAAATGGCCTTCCCGCCGCTCACGTGTTACTCATCCACGATTGTCATGGATTTTGACCCTCCGCAACGGGGACATGTCATTGTATTCCGATATCCTGAAGATGAAAATAAGGATTTCATTAAACGCGTGATCGGAACCCCCGGTGATGTGATTGAAATTCACAATAAAAAAATTATTATCAATGGCGAAACGTTCATTGATAAAGACTTCACCCAACGAGTCGACCCGGGAAATATTGATGGCCGCATCAACCCCCGAGATAATTTCGGTCCGATCACTGTCCCATCTGACTCCTATTTCGTCATGGGGGATAATCGCGATCAAAGTTTGGATAGTCGATTTTGGGGATTTGTGAAAATGCATAAAATAAAAGGACGCGCCTTCTTAGTGTATTGGTCATGGAACGGACAAGGATCGTGGACTGATTGGGTCCGCTGGAATCGAATTGGGAAAAGTATTGAATAAGCGTTACTTGAGTTCTCACCCGGCCATTCTTTTTCTTAATCGTTCGTTCGAATGAAAACCTCTTCACCTGTTCCATCGATTCCCTCTCGACAACTGAAGACCTACCTTCGCCGATTCTCTGGCACCAAAATTTTAGTACTCGGCGATCTCATTCTTGATCATTATATTTGGGGGACCGTGAATCGTGTCTCTCCTGAAGCGCCTGTGCCGGTGGTGCATGTAAGCTCCGAATCCTACCGATTGGGGGGAGCCGCCAATGTCTATCATAATATCGTCACCCTAGGCGGTCAGGCCGAACTCTGTGGCGTCATTGGCAATGATTCGTATGGGAAGCAGATCGTGGAAGACATTCGCAAAGGATCAAAACCCTCTCCTGGAATCTTCATCGATTCTAGCCGCCCCACGATTAAAAAAACCAGAGTCATCGCTCACAACCAACAAATTGTTCGATATGATGTCGAACAACGGGATCACGTCTCAAAAGCCATTGAACGAAAAATTATCAAACATGTCGCCACGCGGATGGCTGACCTTTCCTGCATTGTCATTTCAGACTATGCCAAAGGTCTCATTACGGAAGAACTCATGGCTCAGGTTCGAACCTTGGCCAATCAATATGGCGTACCAATTATTGTTGACCCTAAAGTCGAACACATGTCGTATTATGCCGGCGTGACCGTGATCACCCCTAATTATCTCGAAGCCAAGCAAGGGGCAGGATATCTTCCTACTCAAAATATTCCCATTCAACAAATCGACAATGCGCTTCAAAAACGTCTGGAATGCCAAGCTGTCGTGGTCACAAGGGGAGAAGAGGGGATGAGTATCTTTGAACGCAATGGACGGTCGTGGACAATTCCCGCCGTGGCTCGCCAAGTGTATGATGTTACTGGAGCGGGCGATACCGTGGTGAGTACTCTTGCCTTAGCCTTGAGTGCCAAAGCTTCCATTGCCGATGCGGCCGTATTGGCCAACCACGCCGCAGGTATTGTGGTGGGTATGGTTGGAACTGCGACCGTTACCCGCTCTCAGCTTCAACATGTGTTAATGCATGACAAATCTTGACCACATGGTGAGTGTGTGCATTCCAGCCCGCCAGGGCTCATCCAGGTTTCCTGGCAAACCTCTCGCCCTGTTAGCAGGAAAGCCATTAATTCAGCATGTGTATGAAGCCGCTAAGCAAGTGCCACAAGTCGGGCAAATCATGGTCGTGACCGACCACGATGCTATTCTCCACACGGTTAAAGACTTTGGAGGAGAAGTCTGCCTCGTCACAGAACCGTGTCGGACGGGAACCGACCGAGTGGCAAAAGTGGCGTCTCAATTGACTTACGATGTAATCGTGAATTTACAGGCTGATGAGGTTCTTCTTCACCCCGGTTTATTGAATGATCTTATTCAGCCATTTGTACAGTCGGGTGCCGGAATAGGTACCTTAAAAAGGAAACTCCCGCAAGGAGAAGATCGAGAGAATCCCTCGATTGTCAAAGTCGTGACGGACCGTCAGGGCCGGGCACTTTATTTTTCGCGCAGCCCGGTGCCATGTTGGCGAGATGGTATCCCTGCTGGAACCGATGATGCCTCCTGGATTCATTTGGGAATCTATATTTTTACCAAACCGGCTTTACAACAATTCAGCGAGCTGCCCAGCGGATTTCTTGAAGAAGCCGAAAAATTAGAGCAACTACGAGCCTTAGAACATGGGATGCCAATTTTGGTATGGGAGACGAAGCATGAGTCCCTTCGCATTGATACTCCCGAAGATCTGGTCATGGCCGAATCCGTTCTCTTGGCGAAATAGGTGATTTCAGGAAGAGTCTCGTTCGGCCGGATACAGAGACTTGAAATGAGGGAGAAAAATATGGTGAAGTCTGGGGTCAGCCAAATTCATTTTTACCAATATCATCCAATGTCTGAACTATGAGTAAATTTATCTTCATCACAGGTGGGGTTGTTTCATCCCTTGGAAAAGGACTGTCATCGGCGGCCATCGGGCACTTATTGGAAAGCCGGGGGATGACGATCACGTTCTTGAAGCTCGATCCGTATATCAATGTGGATCCAGGCACCATGAATCCCTTTCAACATGGAGAAGTTTTCGTCACTGAAGATGGCGCAGAAACCGACCTTGATCTGGGACATTATGAGCGCTTTATCAGCGCCAAAATGAGTAAGCTAAATAACTTTACTACCGGCCAGATTTATGAAAGCGTGATAAAAAAAGAACGGCGAGGTGAATATCATGGTGGCACAGTACAAGTAATTCCACACATTACCGATGAAATAAAGCTGCAGATAAAATCTGGCGCGGGTGATTCACAAGTAGCCATTGTTGAGATTGGTGGTACGGCTGGTGACATTGAGTCCTTACCATTTCTAGAAGCGATCAGGCAGATGGCAATTCAGCATCCCCATGAAGATACCTGCTTCATTCATCTTACGT
>JAQBGS010000087.1:0-2992 GCA_032128535.1 Nitrospirota bacterium | reverse complement strand
AACCAATAGGCCAGAACGGGCACACCGGCTACGGCAAAAAGTAAGGACCCCACCAGAGCAAAAATAACCGTCATAGCCATGGGCCGAAACATTTTTCCTTCAAGGCCTAGTAAGGAAAGGATGGGAATATACACGATAATTATGATGCCGACGGCAAATACGATGGGTCGCAAGACCTCTTTGGCTGCCGCCAGGACGGTAGCCAGTCTGTCTTCTGAGGACATCGACCGGTCGTGTCCCAATCGGCGGAGAATATTGTCGATCATCACGACCGACCCATCAACGAGAAGGCCAAAATCAATGGCTCCCAGGCTCATCAGGTTGCCGGAAATACCAGCCTGATACATCCCGGTAAACGCGAAAAGCATGGAAAGGGGAATCGCCATCGCCACAATGAGCCCTGCCCGGAAATTTCCCAGAAAGGAAAATAGAATCGCTATAACCAGTAATCCGCCTTCGAGCAAGTTATTGCGCACGGTCTTGATGACTTTTGAGACGAAGATTGTCCGATCATAATACGGCTCAATCTTGATGCCGGGAGGCAGGGAGGCTTGAATCTCCTGTACCCGTTCCTTGACCAGTTCCACCACTTGCTGCGCATTGGCCCCAGCCAGCATTTGCACCATGCCAATGACGGTTTCCCCTTCCCCCATTCGAGTGGCCGAGCCAATACGCAAGGCAGCCCCTTCTTTTACTTCACCAATGTCTTTAATAAAGATGGGGACGCCACCTGGTCCATGATCAATGACGATCTGTTCCAATTCCGTAATCGACGAGGCCATTGCTTCGCCCGTAATGAGATATTGTTCTCGCTCATGTTCAATGTACCCGCCGCCGGCCAGGGCATTGTTTTGCTCAAGCGCATGAAAGACGGTGGATAAGGAAAGATTGAAGGCCAGGAGTTTGCTGGGCTCCACCACCACTTGAAATTGCTTGGTTTCTCCTCCCCAAATATTGACTTCGACGACACCGGGGACGGCTCGCAGACGTCGACCAATATCCCATTCTAAAAGAGTTCTCAATGTCATGGGACTGTAGCCAGGTCCGTTGAGCGTGAATTGATAGACTTCGCCTAATCCTGTTGATAAGGGACCCATCATTGGCCGGCCATATTTTGGTGGAATCCGCTCGGCAGCTAAATTAATGCGCTCGTTCACCAGTTGCCGGACGAAGTATTGATCCATATGTTCATCAAAGATCGCTGTCACCGCCGACAGCCCATAGCGGGAGATGGAGCGAACTTCCTGTAGGCCCGGTATTCCGCTGAGGGCGGTTTCTATGGGAAACGTCACAAACTGTTCAACCTCAATGGGCCCCAGAGCGGGTGAGGGGGTGAGAATTTGCACTTGAACGGGCGTGAGATCGGGAACGGCATCGATGGTGAGTTTATTCAACGACCAGAGGCCGGCCACGGTGACCAGCATTAAGGTCACGACTGTGAAGAATCGATAGCGAAGGGAAAGGGTTAACAGACGTTCCATGTTAAAGCCTCAAAACCACACAGATGAACTATGAAAGATTGAAGTGCGCATGGGTTCTTCCTCTGATGGTGCCTCGTACAATTGTTATTCTCCTTCAATAGATGACTTCATCATGGCGTTTTTGAGATCGAACACGCCTTGCGTGACCACTGCGGCTCCAGCACTCACTCCATGGATGACCTCCACCAGCCCTCCGGTTTCCGGCCCCACCTCTACGGGCACAAACTCAAATCCGGTCTGGGTTTGGACGAACACGCCACGTTCCCGGTTCACCAGGGTGATGGCTGAAAGAGGCATAGAAAGGACGGGTTTTTTTTGATCGCTCAGACGGACCTGGACAAATTCATTGGGTTTGAGTTGGCCTTTGGGATTGTCGACATCAAATCGGACGCGGATCGTGCGAGTGGCTTCATCGGCAACAGGAGCGACATAGGCCAAGACCGTGTGAATAGGTGCTCCGCCCTGTGGCACGACTTGTCCCTGATCCCCTTCCTTGAACCGCCGCGCTTGTTCGATAGGTAAATTGGCAAAGACCCAGACACGACTGGTGTCGACGATTTCAAAAAGTTCTTCGCCTGCCCCAATGCCTTGCCCTAGCACCACCTTTTGATTAACTACGGTTCCGCTCAGTGGGGCCCGCAAAATGTATTTATGGCCTTCAAGATGGCTGCCATGCTCCAGTTGATACAGATCCTTTTTGCTCAGTCCCATATTCAGGAGTTTTTCTTTTACATGTTGATACACCGCCTGGGCTTCGCGTTGCTGGCCCTGATCCTCTAAAAAACGCCGTTGGGAAATGATCTGTTCAGCTTGCAACTCGTTGGTCCGCTCAAAATTGCTGGTGGCCACATCCACTTTGGCTTTGGAAACCAAGTATTCCTGAACTAATTCATCCAGCCTCATACTTTCCACAGCGGCCAGCGGTTGATCTTTGGTGACTCGAGTTCCCAATGTCACAAAAATCGTATCGATTTGGCCGGGAATTCTGGAGGATACTTTGGCCACTTGCGCAAGATCGAGCGCGACGTTCGCTGGAGCAGTAAACAAATAAGGCATCAGACGTTCAGCGATGACCTCGACGTGAATCCGTTGCCTGGCTTGTTCAGGAAGCTGGTCCACCTGAATTGATGTGTTCTCGGCAGGCAAAGATCCTTCCGTGTTCGGTGGAGGTGCCACCGGTGCTTGAGGGTCTGAGCATGACATGAGAAGAAAACTCATTAAACAAAGACCGGATATCCAACTCCAGTGTGTGTGCATTATCTTTCGCATAGCATGCCTTTTCAGAGAATGGACGGTGAAAAGAAAGAGAAGAGTATACTCCATTCAAATTTGTTGGTTCGCAGAGGGTAAAGTTTTCATGAACGTGATGCCTGCTCGATGGGGAGACTGGCAAAGACCCAAACTTCCCGGGTGTCGACGACCTCAAAGAGGTGATCACCGGGACTAACACCCTGACCAAGCACCACGGTTTGACTCGATATGGTCCCGGTCAATGGAGACTTAATAATGTA
>JAQBGS010000086.1:0-3223 GCA_032128535.1 Nitrospirota bacterium | reverse complement strand
GTATATCCTGATATTTCAAAGGCATCCCAAAAGGTGTAGTCTACGATCAGACCGGGTCCACGTGTTTGTGCGAATTCCACTAATGGACCGGTGACAAAGTGGCTATAAAACTCTCCAAAAGGCAAGTATAACTTACCGATTTTCGCTCCAAAATCATCAAGGTTTACCCCGACGAAGCCCTCGTCAACCTCCTGATAATGCCGGCTTCCTGTTTCTTCTATCGCAAACAGAATTTCCGCTTCCAACCAATCAATCGAGGTGAGCTCGAACCCGAGTTCGATGGCCAGGTCCGTATCCGGATTTTCGACAGTCTTTATCCCATTTTTAAAATTATTGGTCTTCCATTCTTTTCCAATGTCCACCACCGCGCCAAACTTGAGCCATGGCAGGAGTTGCGTCCCCACAGAGGCTTCTCTCCGCTCATCCGGGGTCCGGTATATTCTCACTGTTGATGGGGATCTTTTTAATTTATTCTTGGATGATTCCTCCTGGGTCGAAGATTGTTCCTGGGTCAAAGATTCCTCCTGAGCCGAAGGTTCCTCTTGGGCGGCTGCAAGGTTAGGAAGCAAGAGACAAATGAGCAGGGCCCCGCTTAGGAAACCTACTCTCAAGATTGTCATGTGTGGTGGTCCCATGAACCATGGTTGGCAGGAATGCATCAAAATTCACAACATGGACTATTGCAAAGCACAGGAAATCAATTCAACAACCTGGGTGTGAGTTCACCATATGATAATGTGTCGCCCGGACTATTTGCGATAGAATGTGGTCTCATGTCGGAATATACGATGATGATTGTTGCTTATAAGCATGAGGGTGAACCTTGACTTTTTCCAGTCTTGGTCATGCAAGATAATTTTAACGGGTAGGTATGTTGTTCGGAGGCCCCCTGTATGAGAATTCTTCTCATTGAAGACGATCAAATCATTGCTGACTTCATTCAGAAGGGGATGAAGTCGGCTGGATTTGTCATTGACCATATCGCTGACGGGTTGGTCGGGCTTCATGCCGCACTGACTCAGGACTATGACGTGGGAATTCTTGATCTCATGTTACCTGGTCTTGACGGGCTGTCAATTCTTGATCGGTTACGGCAAGAGAAGAAGAATTTGCCCATTATTATCCTGAGTGCCAAGCGAACGGTTGACGACCGTATTACTGGACTGCGGCATGGGGGAGATGATTATCTCGTCAAACCCTTTTCGTTTAGCGAGTTGCTGGCACGAGTGGAGTCTCTTTTTCGAAGGGGCCAACATGTGGTTGAACCCACGAGTCTTTCGTTTCATGATTTAAGGTTGGATTTGTTAGCACGTACCGTAACGCGTTCAGGAATAAAGATCGACCTCCAGCCAAAAGAATTTTCCTTACTGGAATATCTCATTCGCAACGCGGGCCACGTGGTGTCAAAAACAATGATTATGGAACGTGTGTGGGATTACAACTTTGACCCCGGTACCAATGTGGTGGAAGCCCGCATGAGCAAACTTCGGGAAAAAGTGGATAGAGATTTTGAGATTCCCCTTATTCACACGATACGAGGTTTGGGCTATGTCGTGAAGATTAACCATGATTAAAATTCCCAATACGCTTAGTTTTCGTCTGACATTCTGGTATGCCTCGGCCTTCTTGGTATGTTTGGTGGCCGCCCTTTTGGCTTTTTACGTCTACATGAACACAATATTATCGAATCGCATGGATGACGATTTACGAGAAGATATCGCGGAGTTTCAAGAATTATTGAGTGATGGTGGTCTAGAAAAAGTCATCTCTGAAATTACGAGGGAGATCAATTCAAGTGATGAAAGCGAAATTTTTTTCCAACTTTTTGATCGACAAGGAAAGATTGTGTTTGGCTCGGATGTTTCAGAGTGGGAAGGCCTTGAAGCGGAAACTAATGCGCTGTTCCAAAAAGATAGGATTCACGCCCTTCCGGTGTTAGAGACCGTGAAGTTTCCTAGCCAGGAATATCCTGCCAGAATCGTCCTGGGCCAGATTGGTCCTGATTTCGTATTGCAGATTGGCGAAACCCTAGAGAAAAAAGAAGAAATTATGGAATTGCTGCTCAAGGTCTTTGCCGGATTGGTCTTTTTGGGGATTCCTCTAGCTTCTAGTGTAGGGTGGTTGATTACCAGAAAAGCTGTAGGCGGAATTGAGGAAGTCAGCCGGGCAGCCGAGGATCTCGAACGGGGCGATTTTGATCGCCAGGTGACCGTGAAGGCACAGGAAGAGGAAATTCAAACTCTGGCCAATACGTTCAATTCAATGGCTGCACGAATTCGCAACTTAATTCATGAAATGCGGGAAATGACAGCGAATATTGCTCATGATTTACGTAGTCCCCTGGCGCGCATTCGAGCCATGTCCGAAGGGGCGCTAGGCGGCACGAATGGAAAGGACTATAAGGTCGCGGCAGCCGACACCCTGAAAGAATGCGATCGACTTATGCATTTAATTAACACGACGCTGGATATGGCTGAAGTCGACGCCGGAGTCACCAATGGGGCGAAAGAAGGGGTTGACCTTTCTCACCTGATGAGCGACCTTTGTGAATTATTTGAGGCGGTGGCCGAAGAAAAACACATCACCTTAAAAGTATCCATCGAACCAAATTGCCATATTTATGGGATCAAACACCATCTCCAGCGCATGGTGGCCAACCTGCTGGATAACGCCATGAAATATACCCCATCAGGCGGGCAGGTCAGTATTGAGTTAACCCGATCTCCGCACAACTGTCGTCTCACGATTACGGATACGGGCGTCGGCATCCCGCTCTCCGATCAACACCGCGTGTTTGACCGGTTCTTCCGGTGTGATCACAGCCGATCCCAAGAGGGGTCAGGCTTGGGATTAAGCTTCGCTCGTTCAGTGGCACGCGCTCATGGGGGTGATATTATTCTGATGAGCGAGGCCACCAAAGGGAGTATTTTCACCAGCATCCTTCCCGCTGCACCTTCCTCATAACCCCTCTTCGATTTTCATAAAGATTATCAATCGGTCATCATAGGGCCAGCTCCCGGTGAACCTGGCTTTGTAGAATTCATGATAAATCCAAAAGATTTATCATGGACTTCAAAAAATACCGACTTCTAAATACAGGGAAATGCTTCAAAGGTTGTGCAATGGACGCCACCTTTCGGGCTTGGATAAGCGGTATCGCTTTTTTCATTTCCCTGTGTGTTCTCGGGATGTTCTCTTTTGATCAACACGTTCTGGAGACAAC
>JAQBGS010000085.1:0-7188 GCA_032128535.1 Nitrospirota bacterium | reverse complement strand
GCCAGCAGCTTGAGCCGCCCGAACATCATTGGTGCTGTCGCCAATCATGACGGTGTGCTTGGAATCGGCTCCCAGTACGGCAAGGGCTCGTTCTAACATCACAGGCTCGGGCTTCAGTTCAGCTGTATCTCGTGGGGCTTCCACGTGCTGAAAAAGATCACGGGCCTGTAAGCCATCGACGATAGCCAGGGTATATTCCAGCGATTTGTTCGTTACAATTACTTTCCTGCGATCCTTATAATGCTGAAGGACCTCCCAAATCCCGGGGTACCATCTCGTGGTCTGGACACAATGTTCCAAGTAATGGAGTCGAAACACCTCAAGGGCACGGTCGTACTGATCGGAATTATCCTCCCCTACGGAGAGGCGGAGCAGTCGCTTGACGCCATCTCCCACAAAACTAAAAATCTCCTCGATGGAACGAAGGGGCAATCCCAAATCTCCCAGCGTAAGATTTACCGCAGTGGCGATATCCACTTTAGAATCAATCAAGGTGCCATCAAAATCAAAAAGTAACACCTCTGCCCGCCATTTTGCCATTGCCGAAGATCTTTCCTACTTCGCTTTCAGTTGTTGGTGTAACGAGGCAAACAAGGCCTTCCGTGTTTCCTCGGGTTCACTCAATTCCGTCCAACGCACAAAATCCATCAAGCGTTGTCGACCCACATGAGGAGGGAGTTGGGGATGTACAATTTGCCACCGATCATATACGGCTTTGATATGAAACATATACGACTCCTGATGAGGATCAGGAACAAACGTCACGCTTTCCCAGTGCATCGTTCCGATTACATCAAACACCACAGGAATTTTGGCCTCAAGCCCATTCACAATGTCCCATTTGGTCACATCATGCTCAATGTGAAAGTTCGAGATGACGACCACTTGCCCCCACGCCACGTTTTCCTTCCACTCCACATAAGGTTCAACCACTTGCCAGGAAGAGGTCTCAAGCCTGGCCCCTTTTTTATCCAACGACAAATACCTGTCTAACGTTTTTGTGGGGTCTTCAGTAATGTGTCGATTGAAGGCGTTTAAAGAAGTCGCACTCCCGACTACCATTCCTAGCACAATCGATAGAATACTCTTGGTCACCCCTGATACACGGTTCATCGTCATTCCCAATATACCCTAACAGGACAACCATCACGGGAGAACACCAGCAGGGAAGGGGCCGCTTTTACCCTTTAAAAAGGATCACCAGAATAATCCCAAGGAGCAGCCAGAGAGGTATGGACAACATGAGACCCCAGGCCAAGCCTTGCGCAGTTTTAAGCCGGCCTTTCAAGGTTTGTTTTTCCAACGCTTTTGAAATGCGTAGCTTTACATCTTCTAAATGGAACGGCTTGGTAATGTAATCATCCGCCCCACGATTAATGGCTTCCACTGCCGTACCTATTGAGGGATGGCCCGTAATCATCAGAAAGATCACTTCATTATTTTTCATCTCACGAATGCGGCGTAACAACTCCATGCCATCCATATTCGGCATAATCAAATCGGCCATCACCACATCAAAATCACCCTTTCCGTATTCGGTCAAGGCAGCCTCGCCATTATCAACCGCTACAACAGCGTATCCGAGAGAAAGCAAAAATTCCGACAACGCTTCACGAACCCCGGTATCATCGTCCACAACTAAAATACGTTCAGCCATTGACATTCACCCCTTCTTGGAAATCACTGAGACTCCGCACTAGTCACACCTTGTTCCCTAAAAGGTCGGGAAATCAACCACCACCACATCCGGTGGAAGCGTAAACTTCAGCAGGTTAGCAGAAAGCCCTTGATTCGCCTGAAGATGATCAAAACGCACTCGGGAAATATTCCCGCTAGTTTCAAAGATCGTGATGGTCTGGATGAGATAGGAATCAGGATATAATTGCAATTCGATTTTTTTTATCGTTGGGGCTGTCTCACCATCCGGCTTAGGGATTAAGGTCAAATCCGACAATTTTTTAGAATGGTTGGAAGCGTCCGGTGACTCGACCACCGTGAATTGTTGGGAAAGCTTGCCCACACCCAGAAGGAGGGCTAACGGACCTTTGGACGCCGCGATTTGTGTCAACGTGCCTTTCACGACTTGTTGATGCTCAGGCACATACATCATCACGGCATCGCCATCCACATAAATATGCTCTTTCGACGGTTCAAGATAATCCCAGCGTAAAAGACCGGGCTTTTTCAAATAAAACTTCCCTGTCGATTGAAAGCCTGTTTCAAATCCCTCGATAATCGTTTCTTGGGTGAACTCTCCTTGTAAATCCTGAGTCTTGGCATAGCGATCATCAACCCGACCAACCACATCATCAACATTGGAGCCCAAAGCAATGACCCCATAAAACAGGAAAAAGTAGGCTCCAAGAACGCTGAATCTCAACACCTTAAGTCCATTCATACAATCTCGGCCGTGGCCGTTCCTCGGGCCAGCACTTCCCGCCGCCCATCACGCCCTGGCGCACTCACAAGGCCCTCTTCTTCCATTTGCTCAATCATACGAGCCGCACGAGGGTACCCCACCCGAAGGCGACGCTGAATAAAGGAAGCTGAGGCTTGCCCCGTCGTCATGATTAATTCTCGAGCTCGTTCATAGGTTTCATCTTCAGCTTGATCTTCGGTTAATGAATCTTGCACCGACGCCAAAGCAGTTTGATCATAGACCGGAGACGCCTGCGCCTTCACCCACTCCACCACATTCCGGACTTCATCATCTGACACGTACGGCCCGTGCAACCGAACAATGCGCCCTGTCCCTGAGGCTAAAAACAGCATATCACCTTTCCCCAATAAACTCTCAGCTCCATTGGCATCTAGAATCGTACGCGAATCAGTTTTTGAGGACACTTGATACGCAATGCGTGCAGGAAAATTGGCCTTGATAATTCCCGTCACCACATCCACGGAAGGCCGCTGCGTCGCTAAAATGAGATGGATTCCTGAGGCCCTCGCCATTTGCGCCAGTCGGGCAATGCGATCCTCAATATCTTTCGGGGCCACCATCATTAAGTCGGCAAACTCATCAATCACCACCACGATATAGGGTAACGTCGTTCGTTCTTCAATCGGGATCTCTAAGGCAGGTGCCTCATCGACTTCCATCGACTGCCCTTTGTTCAACTTCATTTTTTTTCTGGGACTGGTGGAGCCAGCTTCTTGAAGCTCGACCACTTTTCGATTATAGGCATCAATATTCCGGACACCCAGTTCGGCCAACACTCGGTAACGCCGTTCCATTTCTTGCACCACCCAGCTCAGGCCTCGGGCAGCTTCTTTCGGATTCGTAATCACCGGCCGGATGAGATGGGGTATCCCATCATACACTTGTAATTCCAACACTTTGGGATCAATTAAAAGGAGCTTCACTTCATCGGGATGGGCCGTGAACAAAATATTTAAGAGCAGGCAATTTAACCCCACACTTTTTCCCGAACCAGTCGCACCGGCTACCAGAAGATGAGGCATTGTGCGCAAATCGGTGACAACAGGCCGACCATAAATATCTTTCCCCAGGGCGAGCGCCAATTTTGATCGCGCCTTGGCAAACGCTTCCGAAGTCAACATATCTTTTAAGCCGACCGTTTCCCGCTGCGGATTGGGCACTTCAATGCCCACCGTCGATTTGTTAGGCAGAGGGGCCACGACCCGCACCTTCAACGCCTTCAGAGCCATCGCCAAATCATCCGCCAAGGTGACAATACGTGCGACTTTAATGCCTGGTCCTGGTGCGAATTCATACATCGTAATCACCGGCCCAGGATGCACATCGGTCACGCTGCCTTCAATCCCAAAGCTGCCCAGGGTCTGCACCAGAATGTCGGATTGGGATTTCAAGACCGAATCGGTCTGATGCGCAGCCCGAGCTGCATGAGTGTCCAGAAGATCCTCGGGAGAAGGCATTTGGTAAGCTTCCCCTACAGTTTTGCGCACCAGATAGTCATGATCTGTTCGGTCGGTCAAAGCCAGCCGTGGCTGGGCTTCGAGCAGAGCGAGATTCGTCTCGGATGGTGTCTTTAACCCTTTAGACGATTCCAGAATGCCTAACCCCAAACTCCCAATTCCTCCCCGTGCCGCCAATTCTCGATTAATACGAATCGATTTATTCTTTTTGGGTTCAGCATCTCGCGCCCACCATTCACGCTCTTTCATAGCCAGGAGGGATGCAGCCATGCGTTCCCACAGTCCTGCTCCGAGGGCAATCATCCCACGAGCCATTTGACCAAGAGACAGGGGAACCAACAACAAAAAGGCCACCAATACCATGGCGCCCAAAATAATCATGGCGCCAGTCGCGGCAAAATAGGTTCCTAAGACTTCCGAAAGTCCCTGGCCCACCAACCCACCAGTATTCATCCCAAAAGTATCAGCCGTAACTAGAGGAGACGCCTGCAAATGCAGCAACGCGCTCACAGACAAAATCGCTAACAATGAACCCAATAATCCAACAAGGCTCACATGCAGTCGCTCTGACCACAACACCGTCAGCCCAAACCCCACGAAGAGCAGGGGCACCACAAATGAGCCCCCGCCCACCATCTTCAATAATGAAAAAGCGAGCGTCGAGCCCACTAGACCCACGGCATTGTCTGGAACCTGTTGCGCTGAAGAATGGGGGAACAACAGAACGGGGTCGGCCGGCGAATAGGTCAAAAGACTCAGCAGCCACAAGATTCCAACCGTGGCCAGAAAAACCCCTGTAATTTGAACAGTTAACGAAGAGGTTTCTTGTGGGGGTTTCTTATTTTTGACGACTTTCTTACTCGGGAAAATACTCATTCAAAAAATCGTACCATAAGGGTTTCTATCGAGCAAACAACCCTTACGCTATTCCAAATCACTTTTCGTAAGAAAATGGAGATTTTAAGGAACAGCGTCACAAGGGAGGCATCGCCCTGCTCAAAATCCGAAACTCCTGGACGGAGAGAGTTTCGGCTCGGCGGGTGAGGGAGATTCCGGTGTCTTGTTGGACCTGGTGTAAACATTCGTCCGAGATGCCCGCCGACCGTAAGGCATTCATGAGGGTTTTACGGCGCTGCCCAAAGGCCGCACGGACCGTCCGTTGGAATTGAGCCAGGCCTACTGGTCCTTCCTGGTGATCCTGGCGAACATCCAATCGCACCACTCCGGAATCCACATCCGGTACCGGGCGAAAACATTTTCGGGGCACTTTAAACCCGAACGTCACCTCGGCCAAATGTTGCACCATCACGGAGAGCACCCCATAGTCTTTGGTACTCGGTTTGGCCACTAACCTCTGCGCCACTTCCAATTGAATGGTCAACACCATCCTGGAAATTTTCTGTTGCGCCTCTAACAGTCGAAACATAATGGGTGTCGAAATATTATAGGGTAGATTCGCGACAATGATGGTGTGCTCTGGAAGGTCCTCAAAAGAATACCGGAGCGCATCCTGTTCTTGGACATCAAGATTGGCGTACCCAGCCAATTCTGTCTTCAAGAATTCCACCATTCGGGCATCCACTTCCAACGCCAACACCTGGTTAGCGGTCTGGCACAACAACCCTGTCAGCGCGCCGCCACCGGGTCCGATTTCGCAGACCGAATCTGAAGGCTGGATTTCTGCCAGGCTGACAATTTTTCGGAGCAGATTGGGATCAATCAGAAAATGCTGCCCCAGCCGTTTGCGGGGAAGGGGAGGAAGATTGACCATCAGATAGGCCGTGAGGAAGGTCGGACCATGGACGCTACAAGCAACATAACCGTCTCAAGGAACGCCCGAGGTCTGAATATCTTTTGCCAATTTTTTGAGATGGCGGCGGCACATATCGACTTCATCGGCTAATTCATCAAACACATCGCCCACAAAGTAGTTGGTTTCTAGCCATTCCTTCGTAATGTGTTGAAGATACTCCGGGCTCACATACGAGGCGAGGCCGCCCACCACGGTTCTTTTCCACTTCATCACATGGTCCTTCCCCTGTACGGCATTGAGGGCCTTTTCTGCTTGGGCGTGAATGGTGGTGATCGCCTCTATTTGGCTTTGAATATACGACAGCAATTCGGATTCCTGCTCAGTCATACTTGACTCCTCTATTGAATGAAACCTCGTCTTGTCGATCCCTCTCTCAAAAAACGACTTGTAGTCTGCTGGTTCGTTTTACCCGAAGGATGTTTCTTGGGAAGCTTGGGGCTGGCTCAACAGCGTCCCAACCTCTATCCGATGCCCGGTCAGGTAATTGCCCACGGACATTCGTTTCTTATTCGCCGGCTGAATTTCCAAAATGTGTAAGATTCCCTTGCCGGTTTGCACTCGAATCATCTGTTTGGAAATTTCAACGATGGTGCCAGGTTCTTGTTGTGATCCAGGCTGAATATCGTGTAAACCCTCTTCCTCATTCGATTCCGCCCGTACGTTCCAGATTCCCCATCGCTCCCCGTTCACAAACGTATAGCCACCCGGCCAGGGCGATAAGCCGCGTATGCGATTCGCTAATGTGGTGGCGGATTGACGCCAATCAAGGAGTCCGTCTTCTTTCTTGAGGATAGGCGCGAGGGTGGCTTCAGATTCGTTTTGCGCGTGAGCTTCAATCGTCCCAGCCATCCATTTTTGAAGAGTAGAAACCAGGAGGCCTCCTCCCAGCTCGGCCATTCGGCCTGCCACATCCCCTGCCGTATCCTCTGGAGAAATAAGCACCACGGCTTGTTCGAGAATGGCGCCGGTATCCATGCCGGCATCCATCACCATAATCGTCACTCCCGTCTCGGATTCCCCATTGATGACGGCCCATTGGATAGGAGCGGCGCCACGATATTTGGGCAAGAGGGAGCCATGCACATTCAGACAGCCTTTTGGGGAAAGATCAAGAATAACCTGAGGCAAAATGCGCCCATACGCAGCCACCACGATGGCATCAGGATTCCAGGACCGGAGGGTCTCCAGAAATGTGGGATCTTTCATCTTCTCGGGTTGAACCACCGGAAGATTCTGAGCCACAGCCAATGTTTTCACCGGGCCAAACTGGATTTTCTTGCCCCGCCCACTCGGCCGGTCAGGTTGGCACACCACGCCGACCACAGAACATTCCGAATTAACCAGATTTTGAAGTGTCGGAACCGCAAAGGCAGGGGGTTCCCATAAACACCACACGCATGACTTCTTTCCCTTTATCTTCAACAAGTGAAGGACAGAATACCATATTACCTCCGAGGGAAAAGAACAACAGGTCTCCA
>JAQBGS010000084.1:0-4969 GCA_032128535.1 Nitrospirota bacterium | reverse complement strand
TTCCCATTCGGTCGGTCCATTGTTCTATTTGGGCAGGCGTCCAGGTACTGTCGGAAAGTTTTCCCTGTAAAATTTCGAGTTTCTTCCATAGCACCCACCCCACAAAAACGGCCCAGGTCTCATTCATGACTTCCCAGGAATCTTGATCGGACAGAAAGCGCAATTCCGTGGCCCCTTTGAGCTGCCGTATGGGGTTGATGCGCACGAAGCGAAAGTGGCAGGCCATTTGGCTATTGGCAAAATCCAGCACTTGTTTGTCTTCTGCGTTGAGTGGTGTGAGCTGTTGGTCGGCGTAGAGATAATCCATATAGGCATGCAACAATTCATGATAGAGCAATGCCAGGTCGTGGTGGGTCATGCGGGCGAGATCGGCGAGTGCGCCACCGGCTTCGTTAAAGGAGAGCCGCAAATTGAGAATCATTCGGTGGTCTTCTGGGTGATATTCGGCCGCATAGGTTCGGAGGTCTTCAAACGTGATATTCACAAATGCGGGATCGATGTGGGTGAGAAATTCCGTCGGGAGCCCTAAGGTCTGGGCTTGTTGCAGCAGGGCTGGCCACGGATTCCGTGGGTTGGGTCGATTGGCGGATGCGCCCTCTTCCGCCCAAGCCATTCCGCCAAGGCCCACACTGATGAGGGTCACAAAGACGATTCCGCCTATGGTGCTCTTGATTCTTAGCACGAGGCTATCTCCAGGAATAGGACTGATCTTCTTCCACTAAATTCCAGATTTCGAAATGTGAGGGGGGAATATGATCGAAATACCGTGTTGGTTGCGAGAGAACCGCTCCTGTCATTTTATCGTACACATTAATGGGGTAGGTGAGGAAGAGATGGTGCTTAGCACGGGTGACCGCCACATATAAGAGCCGGCGCTCTTCTTCCAGCCCCTCGTCGTCTGCAAATGAGTAGGCTGAGGGAAATCGGCCATCCACCAACCAGATGACAAACACGCACTTCCATTCCAGTCCTTTGGCCGAGTGAATAGTTGAGAGAATCAGCCGCTCGTCATCATTATCTGGGGCCTCGACATCTGACTTGCTTTCATTCGGTGGTTCCAGCGTGAGATCGGCCAGAAATTGATTGAGGTCTGCATAACGTTCCGCCATGACGGATAAATGTTCCAGGTCGCGAATTCGTTTGGGATAATCGTCATATTGGTCTTTGAGTAGCGGCAAGTAATATTCCAGCATCTCTCCCAAAAGGACAGCAGGGCTGAGTGGTTCTTCGGTGAGTTCTTCCAACGTCGATGCCAAATGGTGCAATCCCGCGGCAGAACGACCTGTGCTCTGTTTGAGTCCCTCATAGCTGCCATGGGCTTCCAAGATCATGGCGATTAGGTCTTTGGCTTTTTTGGGCCCGACGCCTTCGAGTAACAGCAGTAGACGATTCCAACTCACGGTGTCTAGCGGATTGTGAATCACTCGCAAATGCGCGAGGAGGTCTTTGACATGGGACGTTTCGATAAACTTGAACCCTCCGCGTTTAATGAACGGTAAATTCCGGCGTGTGAGTTCCAGTTCCAGATCAAATGCATGAAAGCTGGATCGGAACAACACAGCGATTTCATCTAACGCGATGCCCTCTTCTCGGAGTTCTAAGATTTTTTGCGCAATGAAGCGAGACTGGGCGTTCTCACCCATGGCCTGGACGAGGCTGGGCAATGGGCCTTCTTCTTTTCGGGTGAACAGTGTTTTGCTGTAGCGTTCCGGTGCGGCCGCAATGAGCTTGTTGGCCAGTTGGAGGATCGGCTGCGTGCTGCGATAGTTTTCTTCCAACTTGTAGATGGTGGTTCCGGGAAATAAATCTGGAAATTCCATGATGTTGCGAAAGGTCGCGCCGCGAAAGGCATAGATGGATTGCGAGTCATCACCCACGACCATGACGTTTTGATGCGTTGCGGCTAGGTTTCGCACGAGTGAGGCTTGCAGACGATTGGTATCCTGATACTCATCCACCAAAATATAGCGAAAGGCTTGGCTGATGGTTTCTCTGGAATATTCGTCGACGACCAGGAGTTCTAATAACTTGACCAGCAGATCATCATAATCCACTAATTGGCGTTGCCGTTTGGCAGCCTCATAGGCTGCCTGGAGTTTGGTCAGTTCGGTCAGGAAATTCCCGAAATGGCTGTATTCGTCGAGGACGATGTCTTCCAAACTTGCCAAGGTATTCGCTGTTTTTCCAAACATTTCGGCAATGGTATGTTTGCGGGGAAAGCGTTTGCCCATGTCACTGAGTCCGAGTTGGCCGCGCAAGAGGCTCAATAAATCTTCGGAATCGCTTCGATCTAAAATCGTAAAACCGGATTCTAAGCCGACCGGTCGGCCATACCGGCGTAAGAGGAGATTGGCTGTGGAGTGAAACGTCCCTCCACTGACTTGTTGGCTGCGGAGCCCGATGAGGAGGCCCACGCGTTCCAACATTTCCTGTGCGGCTTTTCGGGTAAAGGTCAGGAGGAGAATGGAGCTGGGGGGAATGCCGAGGTCAATGAGTCGAGCGACTCGATAGACCAATGTTCGCGTTTTCCCACTACCGGCTCCGGCTATGACAAGGGCTGGCCCATCGACGGCCTCGACTGCGGCCAGTTGTTGGGCATTGAGTTCTTCTGCGTAATTGCGGGAGAGTGGAGGAGGAGCCAATTCATCAAGCGGGCGCTTGAGGACATAGGTTTTGGGATTTGCCGATGTTGAATCCATGAGTCTCTAGAGAGAATGCCGTAGGCCGTTCGCGATTCAGTCTTATACGATAGGGGTTGGCCGTGTATAGCATAGGCGGTAGTGGGTTGCAACGCGGGTGGATTGAGTCTTGGACAGGCTTCCAAAGCCTCAGTTATAATTCGCCACTATTCACCTAAAGGAATCATTTATGGCACACAATCCCTCAGGAAATTATACTGGCATCTTGAAAGATTTGGCTCATACGATGATGAGCGTGTCTCGCGAATCGGTCAACCTGATCAAACGTTCTGACCAACAGCAGGCCTTGAAGCTTCAGCGGAAGCAGGAATGGGACATTTATTTAGAATTTCTCCGTATGTTGTTTAATTTGGTGGATCGGCTCTCCGCCTTTTATATTCCCATCCAGGCGCAGCGAGAATTTATGAATAGCTTAGAAGATTCGGTCTCGCATGAATTGAAAACCGTTTTGGCTCCCTCTCTGAGTTCGACTGAAGTTGATGATATGGAAGTGATGTTGTCCGTTGGGCAAACGGTTTCTGAGAGTCGGGAAGTGTATGAGCGATTTAAGTTTGTGGTGACCGATCAAACCAAAGAGCGTGATCTCTACTTCAAGTTTTTCTCAGAGCGGGTGGCTTCCAAAGCTGGGGCAGCTGGAAAGACGGAAATTACTTCTGCGGCGTTTTTGTGTGGGTCTGCCGTTGTGCCAGCTCTCAAAAGTCTCTTTGACGATGCCACGAAACCAAAAAGCGAAGCTTCCTCGGCCCCAACCGTCGTTGTCGACGAGACGCCAAAGGCTAAAGACGCCCCGATGGTGGCCCAATCAGGATCAGCTATCCCTCTTGGCGCTCCCGTTGGGACCAGCGGAGAAGCGCTCATTAAGCTCATTAGTGTGGTTTCGCGGGTTCAGGCTGACGAAGAAGTAGAAACATGGTGGGGCTTGCACCCACAATTTCGCAACGATCTTCCGTCAGAGGAAGCCAAGGAGTTGGCGAAGCACATGAACCGCGTCACGCGTATTGTCGGAGAACGATACGCGGTTGTTGTCTCCCTTGCCCAGGCTGGAGCCAGTCGTCCTGTCGGGAATGCCTGAGTCTTTGTCGTCTATCCCTTGACATCTCTTCACATTCACCTATGCTAAATTGGTAAGCGAAGTGGCTTCGCGATGCCATTCTCTTATTCCTTGTGAAATTCTTAATGAGGCATTTTTATGAATAATCCGTCTCGTACGTTACCTGCAGAATTTACGAATCTTTCTGAGTTAGCCCATAATATTTGGTGGAGTTGGTCGCCTGAGGGTCGAGCCGTTTTTTCACACTTCGATCCGACCTTGTGGCGTTTGACCCATCATGATCCTATGAAACAGCTGCAAGAAATTGATCCCAGCCGATTGGAAAATCTCCGGCAGGATATGGTGTTTATTCGCCTGTATCAGGCTGCCATGAAGGCCTTTCATGAGTATATGGAAACCAAGGATCAATGGTTTGGCAGGACCTACCCACAGTTACAAGGCAGCACCATCGCCTATTTTTCGGCGGAATTTGGGTTGCATCGCTCGGTTCCACTATATAGCGGAGGATTGGGGATTCTTGCTGGGGATCATCTCAAGGCAGCTAGTGACCTTGGGATTCCGCTGGTGGCAGTGGGCTTTATGTATACCCAGGCCTACTTCCGGCAGGTGATCGATGCCCAGGGGTGGCAGGAAGCGGTGTATGAATCGGTTGATCAGATGGTGATGCCGATTGATTTGGCCCGGACGCCAGCCGGGGATTTGGCAAAGGTTCAAGTTCGACTGGGGAGCCGAATGGTCACGTGTGTGATTTGGCAGATCCAAGTGGGGCGGGTCTCGTTATATCTCTTGGATACCAATACACCGGAAAATTCACCCGAGGATCGTCATCTGACCGCGCGACTCTATGGAGGAGACCATCGCACACGGCTCTGTCAGGAGTTGTTGCTGGGCATCGGCGGGGTACGTGCCTTACGTGCGTTGGGGCATGATCCTCAGGTGTGGCATGCCAATGAAGGACATCCGGCCTTTCTTTTGGTGGAACGGATTAGGGAACTGGTTCAGCAAGGAATGTCCTTGGCCGAGGCGGCCGATCAGGTTCGTCTGAGTACGGTTTTTACGACCCATACTCCCGTCCCTGCTGGTCACGATATTTTTTCGGCAGACCTCATTCGCGAACATTGCCAATGGTGGTGGGAGGATCTAGGACTCACGCAGGAAGATTTTATGGCGTTGGGCCGTCATCCGGAATTATCCCCGGATCAATTTCACATGACCACGT
>JAQBGS010000083.1:0-4160 GCA_032128535.1 Nitrospirota bacterium | reverse complement strand
CCATCAATTGTGAGTAGGAAACATGGTACTCATCTCCGATGCCAGTATCTGCTTTCTCGGTTTCCCCTCGGTTGTTGTTTTCTTCTATTACCTCCCCATTTTTCCATAGGCTTTTGAATGCGGGCGAGTTGGCTAAAAATTCTCCGAATCTTTTTTGTGTTGGTGGGTCTACTCATACTTGCCAGCGGCTGTCTGCTGTATTGGTTGTATCTGGGTTCTATAGAAAGGGAGAAAGGGCGATTGATGGATCTTGCCCTTTTGCAGGTGCAGCAATTAGAAACCCTCAGCCAAATTACTGACGGAGAAGCTAGGGGACTTGGCGATCATCTAGCCAGAGCAGATCGCATCAAGGTCATTTTTAATGCTCAAGCCAAACATCATCGCTTTGGAGAAACGGGAAGAATTTTTTTCGTTGGAAAAGAGGATGGACCAGATCAATTGACATTTTCTGATCAACGTGAAACGAAACTGCATTTCGATAAAGATGGGCGAAGTTTCCTTGCCGCGTATGCTCCATTGATTGGAACGTCTCTCGGTGTTGTCGCTATGCTTGATCTTCAAGAAATACAATTGCCGTATTTGCAGTCGGGTATCGGCATTGGGCTCATGGAATTGCTCGCGATGTTGTTGGGCGGAATATTTATATTTTATCGTAAGGATACTGGACTTCAAAATATTCAGGATAATGGAGCGACCATTCGGGCCATTGTTGCGAGTGCCGGTGAAGGGATTGTAACGATTAATGAATATTCAAAAATTGAAACATTCAATGAAACCGCAGAGTCGATGTTTCTCTATCACATGGATGAAATCATCGGAAAACCTTTTCAGACTCTGTTTGTTTCATCTGATCAAAATTCCTGTAATACCTTTTTATTGACTTACCGCTCCCAGGGTACGACTCGAATGTCCGGGGTGGTGAAGGAGTTGCAGGCTCAGCGAAAAGATGGGACCGTTTTCCCACTGACCTTGACGTTGACGGAAGCCCCAATTTGGGGGAATCGCCTCTTTACGGTGTTGTTACGAGACATCACTGAACAGAAAATGGTTGAACGTCGGTTAGCTGCTCAATATGCCGTGGCCCAAGTGTTGGCGGAATGTACAACGATTCAGGAAGCGACACCAGAAATTCTTCGTGCGGTCTGTGAAAGTTTGGGCTGGCAGCTTGGAATTCTATGGCAGGTCGATCCAGATTGCCAGGAGTTGCGGTGTGTGGAGGTTTGGCGGGCTTCACCGGATCGGTTTTCTCGATTTGTGGCGTTGACGCAGGGGATGACCTTTTCAAAAGGAGTGGGACTTCCCGGTCGGACCTGGGGTGGAGGACAACCCGTTTGGATTCCAGATGCGGTCCAAGATAAAAACTTTCCCCGTGCCACGATGGCAGCCGAAGAGGGCCTCCATGCGGCCTTTGCCTTCCCTATTCAGTTAGGATCTGCCATTCATGGAGTCATGGAATTTTTTAGTCGAGAGATTCATGAGCCCGACCAAGCTTTATTGCATCAAATGTTATCGGTGGGAAGTCAGATCGGGCAGTTTATGCAACGAATAAACACCGAATTGACCTTGCGGGAACGTGAGGAGGAAACTCGATTGATTCTGGATACGGCGTTGGACGCGGTGGTCACTTTTAATGAGACAGAAGGCATTCTGAGTTGGAATTCGCAGGCGGAACGAATGTTTGGGTGGTCTCGACAGGAGATTCTTGGTCAATCGTTGGTTGCAACCATTATTCCTGCGATCTATCGGGAGGGCTATCTTGAGGGATTGCAAAGTTATGTCAGGACTGGTTTGAGTGAGATCTTGAATCATCGAGTAGAACTATCCGGGTTGCATCGTGATGGCCATGAATTTCCACTTGAGATGGCGATGACAGCCGTGCGAGCGAAAGGCCAATTTATTTTTAGTGGATTTTTTCGAGACTTAACTGAGAGGCGACAAACGGAAGAAGCTTTGCGTAAAAGTGGGGAACAATTGCGACAAGCGCAAAAAATGGAAGCGATTGGGACCTTAGCCGGTGGGATTGCTCATGATTTTAATAATATCTTGTCTTCCATTATTGGGTATACCGAGCTTGCGATGGCGCAAAGTGGAAGGAACAGTGAGGTTGTGCCACGATTGCAGGAAGTGCTACAGGCTGGCTATCGAGCCAAGAAACTTGTTCGTCAAATTTTAACGTTTAGTCGACAGGATGATTCAGGAAAAAAGGTTCTATTCCTCCAATCTATCGTTGAGGAGGCGTTGAACTTACTACGCGCGTCACTTCCTTCCACTATTTCCTTGGAAGCTGATTTACAATCAAACACCTTGCCTGTACTGGCTGATGCCACGCAAATCCATCAAGTGGTGATGAACCTTGGGGCAAATGCCGAATATGCCATGCGTGAATCAGGCGGGAAGTTAATGGTCAAACTTGATCAGGTCGACGTGAATGAAGACCATCCTCTTTTGAACCAGGGTATTTCAGTCGGGGCATATATTCGTCTTGCCGTTTCCGATTCGGGGAAGGGCATTGCTCCCAATATTCAAAAACGAATATTTGACCCATTTTTTACGACAAAAGGAGTCGGCGAAGGGACTGGATTGGGACTCTCGGTCATTCATGGCGTCGTCACCAGCCATGGCGGAACGATTCAGGTGGAAAGTCAAAAAGGCGGGAGTACGACATTTCTTATTTATCTTCCATGTTCAACATCGGTGCCGAGCGCGGGGCCATCAGTTTCCGTCATGCCTGCCTCCTGCTTTGGGCATGGACGGGTCATGTTTGTCGACGATGAAATTTCTATTGCTCGGTGGGGGAAAGATATGTTGGAAGCCTTGGGGTATGAGGTCCAGGTGTTTACCAATGCCGCTGATGCTTTGGAAGTATTTAAACAGGATCCTGACCATTTTGATGTGCTGGTCACTGATCAAACGATGCCTGGGATGACTGGTGATCGGCTGGCCCAACACGTGATGAGTTGTCGGCCAAAATTTCCGGTAATTTTATGCTCTGGCTTTAGTTACTCCATGAATGAACAGAAAGCAGAAACGATGGGGCTGCAGGCGTATTTAACAAAACCGGTTCTTATGGGCGATATGGCCCGTGCGATTCAGGCCGCCATCCAATACAAAATATTGCATAGTCCCGCATGAGTGTATGTTGAAACTGGGTTATGACAAACCCTATCTCATGCTTTACTGACTTGGATTATAGAATTTCTGAATTAAAGGAAATGGCTCAATCTAAAGAGATATTTTTAAGCCGGAGTGAATTCGTCACGACGCTCACGGAACTAAAAGCCATGGCCGCAGCGGCCATGATGGGTTGTAGGAATCCATATTCACCAAACAGCCAATGAAGTCCAATTGGTACTCCACCCATCCCCTGAAAGATAGGGTACAGAATGCCGGCGGCAAGGGGAATCAGTGCAATATTGTAGGCAAAGGCCCAAAACAAGTTTTGATGGATCGTGCGCATGGTGGCTCGACTTAAATGAAGAGCCTTGCTAATCCCTCGAATGTCACCACTCATTAAGGTAATCTGAGCGGTATCCATCGCCACATCGGTTCCCGTTCCAATTGCAATACCGACATCTGCTTGCGCGAGGGCAGGGGCGTCATTAATTCCGTCTCCAACCATGGCTACCCGTTTTTTCCCTTTTTGCTGAAGTTTCTGAACTTCTGCAGCCTTTTGGTCAGGGAGAATCTCCGCAAGGAAATGAGTAATACCAAGGTCCGAGGCAATCGCTTCAGCGACCTGATGATGATCTCCCGTTAGCATGACCACCTCCAACCCCGCTTGCATAAGTTGTTGGATGGCTTCTTTTGATTCTGGTCGAATGGTATCCGCGATGCCGATGATTCCTTCGACTTGTCCGTTGATGCCAATAAGAATTGGCGTTTTCCCCGCTTGTGCCAGTAGCTTCATTGAGTTCGAGAAACTCTCAAAACTGGTAGGCCCCAGAAGATTTGTGATGAATGGGGCATTGCCGATGATCACTGATTGTTTGGCAATGGTTCCTTTGACACCCTGTCCTGGTGTATTCAAGAAATCTTGAGGCTCTTCAAGTGGCAACGACTGCTGATTGGCGTACTCGATCATCGCTTGTGCGAGGGGATGTTCAGAGCGACGTTCTAACGAGGCCGCAAGCCGAATGAGTTCATTCTGCTTCCAAGTGTGA
>JAQBGS010000082.1:0-2727 GCA_032128535.1 Nitrospirota bacterium | reverse complement strand
GTTCATCAATATTGGCCTCGTGCCGATCCTGATCGGCATAGTCGGGGTATGGATGAGTTCTTCGCGCTTTAGGAAAAAATCCACATAGCATGATCATTGCCTACTATGTGTTGAGAGACCACCTGCTCATTAAGCAGATATTCAAAGGAACGCCATGAAATCGAAAACGATAGGCTTGTTAGCCGGTATCACCATCGTGGGAATTATGTTAGCTGTGTTTGTTAACCGTGAACCCTCTGCCACTATTCCCCAAAGTGGGCAGTTGTTGTTCCCAGACTTCATGAGTGTTGTCAATGACGTGAATGAAGTCGTCATTGAAACCAAGGAGCAGACGGTCACATTGGTGCGCGGAGAACATGCTTGGGGCGTGAAAGAGAAAGCGGGTTATCGCGCTGATGTGGAAAAGGTGAAGCAAGTTATTGTTGGGTTGGCGGATCTACACATTCATGAACCGAAGACCAAGAATCCTGAGCTATACGAACGTCTTGGGTTGAAGGACACAGATCAGGAAGGCTCACTATCAAAGATGGTGACGGTGAAAACTGCTGACAATCCTGAAGCCGCGAAACTTGTGGTGGGGAACCAGAAACCGGCTAAAGGCAATCCGCGGATGAGTGATATCTATGTGCGAAAGCCTGGTGATCCGCAGACATGGTTGGTGATGGGGAATATGCCACTTGAAACCGTGCCGGGGGAATGGTTGGATAAGGAAGTGACGGCACTCACCACCAAACGTGTTCGGCAGGTGACCGTCACTCATCCAAATGGGGACACACTGCATCTCTCAAAGGAGAAGCCAGAGGATTTGGATTTTCGCATGGACTCGGTTCCGGCAGGGTTTAAGGTCTCCTCACAATTTAATGTGAATAATGTGGTGGGGACGTTAGTCCAATTGTCATTGGAAGATGTGAAACCACAAGCCGAAATAGATTTTGTTGCGAAGCCAGGAGCGTCGGCGGTCTTAGAAACCTTTGATGGCCTGCGACTGCACGTTCATACGATCAAACAAAACGAAACAGTTTTCGCCAAATTCTCCGCTGAATTTGATGCGAGTCTTATCCAAATCTCAGAAACTGAATCCAAACCAGAAGCCATCTCAAAGGCCGAAGGAGCAGAGGGGGAGAAAGAGGGAAAAGATACCGGTGTGAAAACGCCAAAGAAAGAATCACTTCTTAATAAACCGGAAGACGTACAAAAAGAAGTCGAGTTATTGAATCAGCGGGTGAACGGCTGGGCATACGCCTTACCATCCTTCCGAGTCGAAAACTTTTCCAAGGTAAAAAAAGACCTCATTTCAAAAGAAGAGAAAGGCTAGGATGAGCCATTCCCCAATTCCCTCACTCTTGGGGGCTTCGTTCCGAAGGTTGGGAGGCTTGGGGTGCCTATAAAGATCCCACTTTGAAAAAGGGGGTTAGGGGGATTTTAAATCAGATAGTTTCACCGCATACCCCGATATCTTGCGAGTGGTCCTATTCTTTCCCTTCCCGCTGTTTTGTTTCAGACGTCAACCTCGCAGTCAATTCCTCATACACCTGCATCAACCGCGAATCTTCCAGCCGATAAGCAAAGGCCAGGAGAATCACTCCGCCGGCCAGGACCAACAGGCCCAACGCGATCATTCCCACCGCCCAGAAGATCCCGCCCACCGTCCCAAACCCTCCATCCATGGCATACATCGCCACAAACCCGATCGTCCCTCCTATAACAAACAGCAGCCACAGCGACGTCAAAATAGCGGAAGACCACGGAATGCGTTTGGACAGGTGGAGTTCAAGCTGATCGTCCTTAAAATGATAGTCGAGCGTCCCTTTTAAGGGCCAAGCTGTTCGAAACCGCACGGAAAACATTTTGTAATAGGGCCGAATCACGATGGCTTGGCGATCAGCCACCCAACGGGCCACACCATGGGGAAGAGGAATGGTACTTTTCGTTTTGAACAACCGAGGGAAGGAATCAAGTGGTTTGGGGAGTGAATCTTTGCGTCGGGCCAGCGGGCAGCCATAACGACAGGCCCAAGGCCTCAGCGTAGTGAATTGAAACCAATCGCCGATAATCAGGGCCAAGCCCATCACTATGGCAAAAATACCCGTGAGCAACATACGGTGCAAAAGATATCACAGTGCACCTCGCCACCACACGCCTGAAAATCCTTCTTTTTCATTGACTTCCACGCGGTCCCTCTACTACTATCGATCCGCGGGGTGGAGCAGCCTGGTAGCTCGTTGGGCTCATAACCCAAAGGTCGAGGGTTCAAATCCCTCCCCCGCAACCAACATAAGTGCTTGATTCTTTAAGCCTTGCTGGTCATTCCGGTAAGGCTTTTTTATTGGAACAAAATGGGGAGGTTGCGCCTGGGTCCAGTTTTGAATATTCCCATGAGAGGCCAGCTGAATTCGGAGTAAAAAAAAAGGGAGAGGTCTTAAGACCTCTCCCTTTTTTCTGACATCTTGGCGTTCTCGTTAGAACCGGCTGCCTCGGCCGCCTCTATCTCCACCACCGCCATAGCCGCCACCACCGCCGCCGCCGCCCGTGCGGGGGGCTTGGGGCTTGGCTTCGTTGACTGTCAACGTTCGGCCACCAAACTCTGTTGAGTTGAGGGCTGAAATGGCAGCTTGAGCTTCTTCGTTCGATGACATTTCGACAAATCCAAACCCGCGCGATTGGCCGGTGAATTTGTCGCTAATGACATTGGCTGATTGGACCGAGCCGTGTGACGAAAACAGGTCC
>JAQBGS010000081.1:0-4206 GCA_032128535.1 Nitrospirota bacterium | reverse complement strand
GGAAGAGAAAAATATGATAGTGAGGTGTATGGGATTTTATGGTGAGGGGGTAGCGGGAGAACATGTGGAAAACGTGAGTAATTAATTCTTCTTTGGGCAAGGATACCATTTTTTCTGGATTGGCCCCGTTAAATGGTTCTCGCAAAAAGCCCGAATCTGTCCTAGAAGTATTCAATTTCAGTAGTCGACGGGAATGTTCAAAAAAGGCACACAGCAAGGCCGCAGCGATTTTGACGCGCGGAGCGTACTTCCAGTACGTGAGCACGGCAAAATGGCGAGAACGCCGCTGGTGGATTTTTCCAACATTTCCTTATTCACCCATAATCTGCACGATGAGTTCTCGGGTTCGGGCGCGGGTGTCGAAATCAATCAGGACAATTTGTTGCCAGGTGCCTAACGTGAGTGTCCCCTGGACAACCGGCACTGTGAGGGAGGGTCCTTGCAATTGGCCGCGTAAATGGGAATGTCCGTTGTCTTCGCCAGCATTTCGAGTATTGTGCTCCCAATCCCTTTTTGGCGGAATGATACCATTCCAGAAATTTTGCGTGTCCGCTCGAATGCCCGGTTCGTCTTCGATGATCATGACGCTGGCCGTGGTATGTTTCACAAAGAGCGTCAATGTGCCGTTTGCGATGCCTGACTTGTTGAGAACGTCTTGCATGGATTTTGTGAGATTCTCCATTAGAGAATCCCCCTTCATGGAAACCTGCAGGGAGTGGGTTGAAACCTTCATGGCTGGTCTAGGCGGCAACTGAGGTGAGATAGCGTTGTTCCGCTGGAGAGAGTTTGCCCCCACGCGCTTGTCGGAGGATTGCCGTAAAGCATCCTTCACGGGTTAACCGGCAAATTGTTCGAAAGACTTCTTGACTGACGATCTTCTGCTTCGTGAGTTGGCGCAGATAGCTGAAGGCTGCTTGAAAGCTTTCTTCGGATCGCGCGTAGTAATCTTGTCCGCGTCGATGGTTGCTATAGGCTTCCAGTTGTTCGCAGGCGACCAGGATTTCTCCTAGTTGATGCATCCAGCCGGGGGCGGTGTCTAATTTTTCCGGATAATAATAATACAGCATGATCCGTTCCATCCACGGAGCCCATTCGATTTCCAGAATATGCAAGGTGGTCTTGACCGGGCGCAGGCATTTTTTGAGGCGTCGAGCAAAACCCAATCGCATGGCAATATGGTCTTTGACTGATGGCGTGAGTTTCAGCCCTTGTTCTCGGAGCTCATTTTTATATCGCTTCATAAAGGCTTGCGCTTCTTGCCCGTACGGCGTCTCGGGATGCTTGGCTCGCCATTCTCGCGGTCGTGTGGGAACGCCCTGTTGCTTGGCCCAGGACCAGATAATGCCGAATAGTTTGGGATCTAGCCCGGCCCGGCCCATATCATGCAGGACGCAGGCGGCTTCAAATTGCTTCAGCCGCGGGAGCGGATGTCCTAGCGCCTCCGCGACGGGCACACACATGCGTGCGGTGCGATGTGCATGGGCCTTATCATAGCCGGGTAACATTTTTTGCGGGTTCTGTGGATGTGGGACATCATATAATTTCAACAGCGATGAGACTTGCAGTCTCGTGAGAAATGTATGAGAAGAGTTCAAGGCTGGTGTCGTGGTGCTTGAGGCCTTGGCTATGAGGGTCGTGCGCCAGAAGATGCGCGTGTCATTCTCTTTTTGACGTTGAAGAATATCTTACTGTTGTCGAAAGGGTCAAGAATACGTGTCACAAGGTGTGCCTCGTCCCGTGTGTTTTTCGGTTCATCCACTCCCTAATTTTTGTACAATACCCCAAGATGATTTTTTGCATGGGCTATTCTGGTTCTTTTCTTACATTTTCGCCCAAATCCAGTAAGATAGAGGTTTTGATGAGAGTTGTGGAGCGACGACCGTGCGTGTGTCAGTAACAAAAAGCATTCTCTGGGGTGGCCTTGGACTTCTCGTCCTTTCAGCCTTGCTCATTATTCTTCCGTGGTTTTTAAACCCAGATTACGTCGAAACCCTCGTCTTACGACAGATTCAAGACATCTTAGGCTCTCAGGTGCGTGTCGGGCGCACGTCTTTTGCCTTGTTTCCCTCTCCTCATTTTCTCGTGTCCGATATAGTGGTGCAAGAACGCCCGGATTCACATGCCGTCTTTCGCGCCAAAACGATGAATTTGGAATTGGGGATCGGGCAATTGCTTCAGAAAAAATTGGTGGTGAAGGAATTTTTCCTTGATCATCCCGAAATTGAGATTCATCGAGATAAGACCGGCGCCTGGCGTTTGTTAGGCCATTCCAATCAGGATTCGTCCCTGGCCTCCCTTGCGTCGTTCTTAGTGTTTGGAAAGCTTGAAGTGGCCAATGGCAAAATTATTGTGATTGATGAATCTCCCTCGGATAGCGTACGAGGCGTGGTCTTCGACAATGTGGCCTTTGTGTCAGAAACGTCCTACGTGGGCGCAACTGTTCTTTCCCATCTGACGGTGTCCGGAAATCTCCGGCAAGCCCATGATGCGGCGTCCTTTCGTTTATCGGGGACCTTTGAGGGTGTGTCGAATGTGCCGTTGTCGTCTCTGGATGGGCAAGACGTCAAATTTGAGGAGATGACATTGGCTGGGCAGTTGGAGACGGACAATTTCGCGGTGAATCAATTAGATGAGTATGGGCCCTATGGCGAGGTTCTATCTCAATTTCCTGGTGCGCTGAAGGCAGTCTCTCATTTTAAGTGGGTGAAAAAAAAGGTGGGATCCCAACTGCACTTAACGAATATTGCGTTTGCCAACCCCGCCATTACCCTCGCAGGCAATGCCAATATTGAGGAGTTAGAGGATGGGCATCATATGGCGGCGGTTTCCTTGCGGTCTTCCAGCCTGAATCTCGCGATGATCCAAAAAATGTTACCCCAAGCCTGGCTTCCCGATCCCGTGGTTGCTCTGTGGAAAGAAGGGAAATGGGGTGGAGAATTGGAAGTGGTGGAAGCTCGCATCAGCGGGTCCACGCGAGCGGATGTGGGGACGTCGCTGACTGGCACCTTTCGCGTGAACAATGGCTTTCTCCATGTTCCGACTTGGCCGAACACCGATCATGTGCGAGGGACGGTTGTCGTTGAACCTGATCGGATACAGGTCTCTGACGCCAAGGGTGTCTATGACGGAATCCAGGTCGATGTGAACCGCGGGATTTTCTTATTCAAAGAATCAAGCCCTTGGGGTGATGTGGAAATTCAGGGCGATGTGCCGGCTGAGAAGGTCTGGGATTTTGTCAGGCATTTAGGCAATTCGGCTTCAGATCCTCATGGATTACTAGCGTGGAAGGTGTCTCAGGGCCGAGGTCTGCTGGTTTTACAGTTTTCGGGACCTTTATTCGAAGACGAAGGCCTCACGTTTCAACAGGGTGTCTATGAGCCCCATGATGTCGTGTTTGCCATTCCCGGCTTGCCCCATGCCCTCTCTCATGGACATGGGAAGATGACGTTTTCTCCTGACAGCACGGTCTTCGAGAACATTGAAGGGGAAATGGGTACCTATCCCTGGTCGATGAACGGGACGATTATTCATCAAGGGACTCTTCGTTTCGAGCCCATGAATGTGACTGCGGGATTTGATGGACAGGATGTTTTGACCCGTTCAGGGCAAGGCCAATCTAAATCCGGAGGCCTTCACCTGACCGGTCCTCTTCAGGCCTCGGTGATCATGCGAGGCCCGATGAATCGTCTCAATCTTAAGGGGAAAATCGATGGGAAGGATGCGAGGATTTCCCTGCCCTCCATTTTGCAAAAAGGGGCGGGACAAGCTGCCGTCCTCGAGTTTGACGGACAGGTGCTTTCCGGGGAAACGGTGCGATTGAAACTAATCGAATTGGCGATGCTCCCGTTTCGTGTGCGTGGCCAGGGTACCGTGAGGTTTCGGCCGACATGGGGGTGGGAAGGACGCCTGGATTCCGGCCCCATGTCTATTGCCTTACTTCCCAAAAATGTCCAGGTGCTTGGTGGTGCGATTCAGTCAGGAATTGTGGAAGTTCAATTAGGTGGAAAGGGATTTGGGCTGGATTGGTCCCAATGGGATTTCAAAGGGTGGGTGGCGGTCACCGATGGTGTGGTGAGGATTCCTGGTCGGTCAGAGTCGGTGTCCAATCTGTTCATTCGGTTACGCATTGAGAAAGATTTGCTGGACTTAAAGCGGATGGAATTTCATATCAACGACAGCGAGGCCGTGGTGACCGGGTTTGTGAAG
>JAQBGS010000080.1:0-4513 GCA_032128535.1 Nitrospirota bacterium | reverse complement strand
GGTATCCAAAATTACCGGACTGGTCGTCGGGCTATCTAAATAAATGACCTTGAAACTCTCCATACGACCTTCCAGAATCCGCTCCAAAACAGGCGCCGTCAGGCGCTGATTTTTCTCTAGGAGTACTTCTTGGCTTTCTGGGTCCACAAGTTCGGTTAAGACGGCCCGGCCCACCAAATCTTCAGACTTAATGGGAATTTCCTTGATCCCAGCCGATCGCACACGGGCCATGAGGGTTTTATTTATTTTCACGCCTTCCTTGGCTAAGACCTCACCAGACCCCTTATCGACAAGGTCGACGGGAGCACGCAATCCGGTATGAATCGCCGGATCCAACTTACGGAGCAGCTTGCCACTGCTCACCCGAACTTCCTCGACGGGGTAATACATTTTCAACAGATCATCCGTACTGAAACCAAACCCTTTCAACAAAATCGTCGCTGGCATTTTCCGCCGCCGGTCGATTCGGACATACAAAATATCCCGAGCATCATATTCAAAATCCAGCCATGACCCGCGATACGGAATAATTCGACCGGAAAACAATACTTTTCCACTGGAATGCGTACGCCCTTTATCATGGCCAAACGAAGGCCCAGGCGACCGATGCAACTGACTGACGGCCACTCGTTCTGTTCCATTAACGATAAAGGTCCCTCGATCAGTCATTAGGGGCAATTCCCCGACATAGACTTCTTGCTCTCGCACGTCTAGCACCCGGTTCTTCACCGCTTTATCCTGTTGATCAAACACGACCAACCGAACACGCAACTTGAGCGGGGCCGCGAACGTCATGCCTTGCTCAATACATTCACGGACGTCGTATTTTGGGGTTCCTAACGAATAGCTGGAAAACTCCAGAATGGCCGAGTTATTGTAATCCATAATCGGAAACACACTCTTGAACGCCGCATGCAATCCTTTTTCATCACGACGATCAGGCAAGATTTCCGCCTGCAAGAACTCTTCATAGGAACGACGCTGAACCTCGACTAAATCAGGGATGACAATATGTGTGCGAATTTTTGAAAAACTATGTCGTTGAACACTGCCCTCAAAGGCTGCTTGTGCCATTCACATCTCCTTATGGATTAACAGCTATCCGAAACCGTATGGCGTTTCGAAACTTCCCAAACACGAGAGAACTATTTCACTTCAACCGTGGCACCCACCTCTTGAAGTTTCTTTTGAATCGCTTCAGCTTCCTCTTTGGAGGCGCCTTCCTTGACAGCTTTAGGCACACCTTCTACCAAGTCCTTGGCTTCCTTTAATCCCAAACCAGTAATTTCACGCACAACCTTAATGGCTTGAATTTTTTTGTCTGCAGGCGCTCCGGTTAAAATGACATCAAATTCGGTTTTTTCTTCCGCTGCAGGCGCTGCAGCACCTGGAGCCGCCGCGACAACTCCCACGGGAGCCGCTGCCGTCACCCCAAAACGGTCCTCCAAGCCTTTCACCAAATCAGATAATTCCAACACACTCAGACCCTCTATGGCCTTAATGAAATCTTCCTTCGACATTTTTGTTTCTGTAGCACTCATCTCTCCCTCTCCTTTCTGCGTTTTGTTTTCTTGTATAGCCGCTAACACCGCAACGATACTTCTCACAACTTGACCTAAGACCCCCACAAACCCCCGAATGGGACCCTGGAAGGCCGACAACAACATGGAAAGCAATTCCGACTTTGATGGCAAATCGGCCACCGAAGACAAGCGAACGGGATCTAGCTCCTCCCCATCAAGCACCGCTCCCTTGATCTGCAATTTCGCTTCACACTTTTCCGCTCGAATAAAATCCCGAATCACCTTCGTGGGCAACACGGGATCATCATAGCCAATGACCAACACGGATTGCCCTTTAAACAAGGACTGCAAGGGAACGAGCGGGGTATCCCCAATGGCCCGAACGGCCAACGTATTCTTCACCACATGCATATGCGCCTGCGCTTGGCGAAGCTTTTTCCGCAAGTCATTCACTTGATTCACCGGCATCCCAGCACATTCAGTCACAATGGCTATTCGCGCACGAGCAAACCGTTCGTGCATGATAGACACCACTTCTGTTTTGTTAGTTTTTTTCATACCCAACTCACCTACTCAGATTAAAAGTTCATCCAACTTGCTTAGCAAGACCCACGCTATCTAAACGAATCGCTGGTCCCATCGTGCTGGACAATGTCGCACTCTTCACATACTTCCCTTTACTGGAAGATGGCTTTGCCTTCAGAATCGAATCAAACACGGTCCGGACATTATCAGCAATTTGCTGACTCTGGAACGACACTTTTCCGACTGGCACATGGACATTCCCTGCTTTATCAACCCTGTATTCCACTCGACCCTTCCGAATTTCCTGAACGGCCTTGCCGACCTCAAATGTCACAGTCCCCGTCTTGGGATTGGGCATCAACCCTCGAGGGCCGAGTACCTTCCCCATTTTCCCAACTGCACCCATCATATCTGGGGTTGCAATCATGGAATCAAACTCCAGCCAGCCATCTTGGATTTTCTGTAAAAGGTCATCACTACCGGCAAAATCAGCCCCCGCCTCCCTCGCCTCCTGCTCCTTCTCGCCCTTGGCAATGACCACAATCCGAATCTTTTTGCCGGTGCCATGAGGCAGAACCGTGGTCCCACGAACCATTTGGTCTGCCCGCTTGGGATCCACCCCTAAGCACAGAGCAATTTCAACCGCTTCATCAAATTTGGCAAATGAGACCTCCTTCAACAACACACTTGCCTCCTCTAAGGAGTACTCCGGCTTCGACACCTTCGCTAATGCTTCTGTAAATTTTTTCCCCACGGTACCTATCCTCTTTTTAAAGCCCTCAATAGAATTACCCTTCAACCGAAATGCCCATACTCCGCGCCGTCCCAGCGATCACAAGCATGGCGGCAGGAATATCACTGGCATTCAAATCTTCGACTTTCAACTTGGCTATCTCTTCTAATTGCGCCCGAGTGATTGTTCCCACTTTATTCTTGTGTGGAATTCCAGACCCTTTAATCACGCCCGCAGCCTTTTTCAAAAGATCCGACGCCGGCGGCGTCTTCGTAATAAAACTAAAGCTTCGATCTTTGTAGACGGAAATAACCACAGGGATAATGCTGCCCTCTTGTTTTTGGGTCTTGGCATTAAACTGTTTACAAAACTCCATAATGTTCACGCCATGCTGGCCCAAGGATGGACCAACGGGAGGAGCAGGGTTAGCTTTTCCAGCCGGAATTTGCAGTTTAATTTGACTCGTTACTTCTTTAGCCATTCATTCACCTACCTTAAAATTCTTAGACTCTCACCTAATCTTCTCTTCCATGAAACCTCTGAAATTGCAGAACACTAAACGACCCCTTATGTCCGCTCAACTTGCGAAAACGCCAGCTCCACTGGCGTTGATCGTCCGAATATACTCACCAAGGCCTTCACCCTCGCATGATCTTGATCCACCTCATCAACTAAGCCATTAAAGCCTAAAAATGGCCCATCAACAATTCGCACGTTGTCTCCCTTGGAAAAACTCGCCAACTCCCTTGGCGCAGAAACTCCGGCTTCAAGTTGTTTCAAGAGTGTCGACACTTCTTCAGGATCGAGCGGAATTGGCCGAGTCCCGCCCCCCACAAATCCCGTCACCTTTGGGGTCTCCTTGATCATGGTGACCATCTCGTCATTGATGGGCCCATTGGCCTCCAACAGGACATAACCCGGGAAGAATTTCCTCTTTGAAGCGCGCCGTTTTCCGTCTTTAAACTCTACGACATCTTCAGTGGGAACCAGTACTTGCCCTACCGCCTCACCCATACCCAGTTGATTGGCCCGCTCAACAATCCCTGTCCGAACTCGCCCTTCGAATCCAGCATAGGTGTGAATGACATACCAATGGCTCGTCATGAATTCCTTTCTTCTCCGTTAGACAATCCTGCTGATTAACCAAACCAGAAATGAATCCACTACCGACAAATATATGGACATAATCACACAAAATAGCAACACGACGGTTGTCGAACCAATTGTTTCAGATTTCGTGGGATATGAAATTTTCTTTAATTCACTGCGAACGTCAGATAAAAACTCCGCAATAGAAGACCAAACTTTTTTAAACATTCCCTATCCCTTACATTTGACGAAAAACTTCTTCAATTTTCCCCAAACCTTTCCCCCGAGAAACTATTTTGGCAGGGGCACCAGGATTCGAACCTGGACTTTCGGTTTTGGAGACCGACGTGCTAGCCATTGACACTATGCCCCTTCAACGCACCTAACCCCAGGGGAGCTGCCCAAGATTATTTCACCTCTTTATGCGGACTATGTTTCCGACAAAACCGGCAGTACTTCTTCATTTCCAAACGATCAGGATCGTTCTTCTTGTTTTTCATCGTTGAATAATTTCGTCGCTTGCAATCTCCGCAAGCCAGAGAAATAATAACTCGCATAGTTACACCCCTATATCCTTACTCGACAATTTCCGTCACGACGCCGGCCCCAACGGTCCGACCCCCTTCGCGCACCGCAAACCGCA
>JAQBGS010000079.1:0-6550 GCA_032128535.1 Nitrospirota bacterium | reverse complement strand
GTCCCCACATAATCAATGGGTTTAAAAACTGTGGGGGTTTCAGGGTCTGTTTGATAAAGAGATTGATTAGGAGCCACTAAAGAATAGGTAGATGCCACATTGATAATATTACCAGAACGGCGGGGAAGCATTAACCGTATTGCATGCTGAGTGACACGAATTAACCCAGTGGCGTTTACGGCAACCGAACGCTCCCAAAGCTCAATTGGATAATGTTCGAATCGAGAGAGATTAATCGCCTTCTGGCCCTCATCAAACTTAGCATCAATGGCGGCCAGATTGACCAATACATCAAGTTGGTTATATTTCTTTTGAATACCCTGGAAAAGCTTTGTGATCGAATCCTCAGAAGTCACATCAGCACTCACTCCACAGAAATCTCCCTCAGGATACCGTTTGGCCAAGTTTGCAATTTGACCATCTAATTTTTCCGGCGACTGATTGTCGGTGGCAATAACCGTTGCGCCATACGCCGCATAGGCATCACACACTTCCTGTCCAATAAGGCCTGCCGCTCCCGTCACAAGAATAATCTTTCCAATTAGTGAAAATTCAGGTTCGTTCATGTCAGACCTTTCGAAAGAGCCCGTTGTGCAATACGAACACTTTCTGCTGCGATAGAGATATCTGGCATCGGTCGTTCCCCGGTATTCAAACACAAGAAGAAATAACGCAATTCCTCGAGAAATAGGTCATTTCGGTCAAAATTCTCAGGTAACGTCTGCACGTCTACCGGGGTTATTGGACCATGCTGCGGAGTGTGAATCTCCCCAATAGTCGATTCCCACCTTGTCAAAGTTCCAGCAAGAATATCGAGCCGAACTTGCCCATGGCTACAGACTAATTCCCATACTCGACTTGGAGGACGTTGACAAAAATCAAGATGAACATTTGCCGTCACCCCTTGGCTGAAACCTAGAAGGATATCAATACTATGTTCCACGTTGATGTTTAACGGAGAGGTAGAATTTGGCAGTCCAACAACGTTATCAGGAGCCCCAAACAACCAGACCAATAAATCAATATCATGACTGAGCGTGAGAGCAGGACCTCCACCCATATCCGCACAAGCGGCATAACTTTGGCGATAATCTTCCCACGGATGCCAGTCCGGAAGATGCTCTCCCCATGTTGTCCGAAGAAAAATAGGGCGTCCCAGAACCCCTGAAGGGCCTTCATTCAACCATGCTTTGAGCTGTTTAAAAAATGGATGAAACCGCAACATATATCCCACCATCGCCATACGATGGTTCGATTCCAACATCCGACATAATTCCTCAATACCTTCTAAATTGTGACTGATTGGCTTTTCAATAAACAGATGACTGTTTGCTCGAGCGGCTTCCATGGCCATGGGTACATGTAAGGCCGTGGGATTGGTGATAAACGTGACCGAAGGAGCGAAATCGGTCAGGGCTTCTTTGAGGTCAGTATATATTGGAATTGAGAAATTCAAATCTCGGAAAGGCAAATTGCGGGCCCGATAGACCGCGATATGGTGGTATCCAAGAGTAGACAAATTTCGAATGTGCCGTTCACCGACAGAGCCTACTCCACAGACCAAGATACGATGAGAAGCATTCACCTTATTAAGGCTTTACGATTTTTTGGAAAGAAAGGAATAAAATGAGAATAGGTATTGCGTAAAAAAGTAAGAAAGTTATTCATGAATTAGGTACATGAGGAGATTGAGGCCGAATACAATCCAGGCCTTGCATTAAGGCCTCCGCCACTTGAAAGCCAAGATTACCATCAATATCCACAGCATAGTTTTGATCCGTTATCAATGGCAGCACATTTTTTCCAGTCATGGATCCCTCGAGAATAGTGGAGACCCTAATCACATCCAGCCCTCCCGTTTGCCACCACACAACCGGCAATTCTTGGCGTGGATGATTAAAGGGTTCAGGGATACCAGGTAAATCAAGCAGGGGTATCATAAACGAAAGGCCATCTGGGTCCGGCCCTCCAGGACGCCACATTTTATAGGGCGTACACGGTGAAGGACAAACGGCACGAACGCTGGTCGCCGCCGGATTGTTTACGAGCAGTTGAATCGCAGTATCCACTTGCCCCGGAAATCGGATGGGAGATGTTGGACGAAGATGGACAATTATTTCTGGTTTCCAATTTTGATTTTCATCAAACCATTGGAGGGCATGAAGAAACAGTGGGAGATCCAGAGAGGCGTCTTGGGCTAAAGAGGGTGGGCGAAGAAACGGAACTTCAGCACCAAAAGCCTTGGCAACTTCTTGAATCTCATGGTCATCCGTAGAACAAATAGTCCGTGTAACCCCATGAGCTTGCTTGCCGGCTGCAATAGCATAGGCCAACAGGGGATGGCCATGTAAATGAAGGATGTTTTTTCTAGGTAATCCCTTTGAGCCTCCCCTGGCGGGGATTACGGCCATCACATCCGGCACAATTTTTTCCCTCTCCTGTATCGAAAGCTTACCTTGGACGGAACTTCAACTTTTCTCTTTGTGGCAGCTCTACTGGCAGCAATTCTTTGGCCTTAAATGTCCAGGCTTGTCCGAGATGCTTGATATCTCGAGTCAATCGTGAAAACCCACTTGGTTCAAGAGAAGCCGCATGGTCTGACCCCTTCCAGGCCCGATCAAGCGTAAAATGTCTTTCTATAAATGAAGCTCCCAATACAGTGGCTATCGAGTCAATCGCAATTCCATTATGGTGTCCAGAGAATCCTATACCACCAACTCGCCCCGTATGTTGATATTTTTGAATTAACCGCACAATTTCCAAAAGGCACACTTCATCAAAACCGACAGGATAACCAGAAGTGCAGGCGTATAACACCACCCGCTGGGGACAGGATTGAAACAAATCAACTGCTGTCTCAATTTCGTCTTCAGTAGACATCCCCACAGAAATATGCACTTCCCCTTCATATTCATCTCGTAGCACTTGCAACATTGATATATGATTATTGCAAGCAGATGGAACCTTCAACAGATTTGGCTGAAGAGTGGCCATCTCTTTTGCACTGGTCAAATCCCAAACAGAGGTGGAATATTCCACTCCATGCTCTTCGGCATAGGTTTTCAATTTTTTATGAGTTTCAAGATCAAATTCCAAAAATTCACGATGCTCTCCATACGTCTTCCCATAACTATTAATATTCTCATATGGAGCATTGTATTGTTCCGGAGTTAATAACTCCCGAGAATGCCGTTTCTGGAATTTAACGATATCTGCCCCACACGTCTTTGCCACAACCATCATCTGTTTCGCGGTTTCAATATCCCCTCGATGGTTACATCCAATTTCTGCAATGAATTTTGGAATAGAGAGAGAATCAGGCAAAGAAAATGAACTCAACGGTGATGTTGCTGTAGCTGGTGATGGCATGAATTTACCCTTTAATGGTGAAGGTGGAGTCTAAGGAAATGTCAGCTTTCCGAGGGTCTCGGAGATGCAATCTATTCGAATTCCCCTTTGGGAATATTAACCGCCTGCATTCTATGATTTCAGGCATACACCTGTCGATTTTCAGGAAGAAATTTGCAGCCCCCCTAAACAAAGTCACCCTCAAATTCATACCGCCCAATCTGAAGAGCCTCCACATGCTTTAACCCAAGAGGCTCAACAAAAGGATGAGGGTCAGTGAATATCTAAGGCAAGCCTTTGAACAAGATCAGGCGAAAAATCTTGAAGCGTAGAAGGTACTGTAAACGGAATATAGCCTCTATAGGAAGAATGAAACTTGAGGAATTGCACAATTAAAATAAGCCGATCCCGTTTATTAAAACGACTCCCATAATGCAGACACCGAGAGGTATCTAAAAAGGCCCCGGAACCCCTGGGACCCACCAATTTAATATCATGATTTTGGCCACCTGCCTGATACACCCGTTCATCAGATACACGCCCTAGAATCCTCCCGATCGACTTCTGCACATGAGCTGAAATATCTGCCGGAAGAAAGGTCAGAGGACCCTGCTCTTCTGTCGTGTCAAAAATATTAATAAACATTTTCAATTGCGTGATATCTTCATAATCAAAGTGAAAGAGTTGGCTTGATCGTGCCGTATCATTTTCAGGAGACCATACCAACATAGCCCCACTCAATCGTGGAACTGCTCCAAGATAAATGGTAGCCGCGTCAAGAATAGGCCTGCTAAGGAGACAACGGAGCAGTTCAGGGTGTTCACAAAATTCATCCCCTTCGAGAAGGACATTGAAATATTTCTTTTTCGGGTTATTCTGAAAGTAGTCCAGGGGAAGATTCTTGCGACAATCTTCAAAGATGGCTGTACAGTACCGAACAATATCTTCAATGCCTGGAATATCATCCTGAGAAAAAAAATGATACCCATCTTTTTGGGGAACCTGAATCCTTCGGCTACCGTCAGCCAATATTTCTTTTGCCAACCGCTTCCGGAGAAAATACTGTGACGGACTCAGAGCAATCCTCGCGGCACTTAAAAAGGGTTGTATCATTCCCTGTGGAATCTTCAGCCGCTTGTGCAAAAATTTATGCAGTCGGTGGGTCGCACTAATTGGTTCCTTGCGAGGTTTTGATGGTTGCTCAGAGACCATAACAATGCCTAGGGAGAAAAATTATCAATTTCGGTCGATTGAGACCCAACGCGTCATGCCTGGCAATCCAAAGTAGATTCATCTTTCCTGAATACAGTAATTTTGTCAATTTCACAGTATTCCTTAGAGTCCACTCAAGGTATTATCATCGTCCGTTCCGGAGAGGAATAGAGCCTTATTTAACACCAAGAGCAGGTCGTTGAACATACTCCGACGGTAAATTATGCCTCACCTCCAACATTGGACGAATTCTTGTAACTTTAGGAATTTGGTCAATGTTAGCCAACCGGAATGTATCGATTAAGTCTTGAGGGCTTATATTGAAATCATAGGGAATATTTCCTGAATGACTCGTCCCTTCACAGGTTTTTGAATTCCCCGCTTGCGCATTGAGGAAAAAATAGTCGAGTCCAACGGCCATACTGAGCCGGTATCCATGGTCAAGGACTTGGGTTGGAAGTAGTTCAATCACAGGGATTCCCTTCGAACAAAAAACTAAATTGGCTAAGCCGCTACCATGAGGGAGCACGACAGCTTCAGCATCTCTAAATAATGCGATTTGCTCCAGGAAAGAGAGTTTTTCCAACTTCACCACTGTAAACCCGTATTCATCGAGAACAGGGAGAATTTCAAGTTCATTCAGGACCCGGCGAAACAAGGCATCAGCCCGAGAGATATAAAGGCGATTTTTGGTTGTACCTTCATTTTTGGGGACGTGAGCCATAAAACTATCACGTATAAAATTGATAACCCACGCAGGAAACTCTCGACCATCCATGACTTCATGGCAGGGTACTATGAGAGTAGAGGCTGACAGCAGGGGAAATTCATCGCAGTTAATGATATCTTCCTTCCGCGCCATGCCCAGCAGCTCTAGGGTTTCGCGTTGAAATCGATAGCGGTTCTGCAAGTAGATTTTTTCGGGTTTGGTCCCTGCCTTCTCCAGCATCAGGAGGCGTGGAAGTAAATCAAAAAGCCAGTGGAAATAGGCATCCTGATTTGAAGCAGTTACCGCAGCAACCGTACCGTTGAACTTTTGTATATGAGGCATCAGCTGGTAAGGATGGCTTAAGAGCCTATTCTTGATCTTTCTACTGTATCTGTGTGCGGCACCGACAATTAGTCTTCCTGTCTCATCAAAGACATATCCCGAACCACTGACTATGCCATTCTTTAGCTCAAGGAAATGGCCCATGACCATTGGGCTGGTCGGTGTGGCGGTCCAGCAATCGTTCCCACGAATCGAGCGAGGTTTTTCACCCGGAAAGGCCCCTTGGTCTCTATAGGAGGAAACGGGGGCAAAATCCTTATAGGAAATTGTTCTGATTGGCAAAATTCCCGTCCATTTAAAAATGGTAATCGGTTTCAGAAAAAAACTTGCGAACCTGGTAAAAGGCTTCACTATCGTGATGGTCAATTTTCGGAGAAAGCTCTTTTTCATAGAGATGTCACAATCTAGCACATCATCAAATCGCCCGAATTCAAAATTATAAATACCAGTGATTTTCTATGGGGTCTTCATTGTTTTGTATCAATTGCGGTTGCCCCAGACAAGCCTTCAAAAGGTATCAAGAGCGAGTCCTGAAAAATCAGAGGGCATCTGAAATCATGCGGTTCAGATGCGCCAGATACTTGCATGCAAAACTGAAAAGGTTCCTAAATTTGACTATTTCAGTTTAGGAGCCTACATCTAGCGGTTGCTACATTTCCGTTTTCACCAGCGCCCTGTTTTCAATAATATATGTTTTGCCGCCAAGATCCTACCGGGGGTGAAGGACTGTGGAATAGACTCACCATAAGTATCCCACTTCTCTTTAGAAACATGAGGCCGGAGAACTCCGGCAATCCAGCTTACGGTAGGCAACACGAAGTAGAAAATTTGAGAGCACGTGCCATACCCTCTACCTCATAAGCATCTCCCTATATGGCCAAAATCGACGGAGAATTTTATGGATTTTCCTGGGAATCCCCTTTTTCTTGACCCTATGCT
>JAQBGS010000078.1:0-4053 GCA_032128535.1 Nitrospirota bacterium | reverse complement strand
AAATTCGCACGATCCAGAATCGCTTCTTGTAAGTTGGTTTTAAACATGACCGCAAATTCTAACGTGGCCTCCGAAAGATCGGCTTCAACCAAATTGGCCCATGACAAATCCGCCCCTTCTAGATTGGCACGTTGCAAATTGGCTTTGGACAAAAAGGCTTCATCCATTTCAGCCCGTACGAGATTACTTTCACTCAAATTCGCTCCTAACAAATCCGCTTCCTGGAAATTGGCCCCGGCACATATGGCCTTGTGGAGATTGGCATGATAGAGCACCGCCCGTTCCAACGTGGCTTCACGGAGGTTGGCTTCTTCGAGAATGGCCTCATTGAGATTGGCGGCTCCTAAATCAGCTGCGGACAAATCAGCCGAACGAAAATCGGCTTCTTGTAAATTACTCCGACTCAGATCCGCCTCGATCAGTTTAGCCTGAGCAAATAACGCCCGGTGAAGATTCGCTTCTCGGAGATCCGCACGAACCAGGTAGGCCCCTTCACCATTCGCCATTTCCAAATCAGCGCCCACCAAGTACGCATCCTCTAAATTGGCTCCACGTAAAATACCTAAACGCAATCGAGTCTCTGCCAAATTCGCTTCTCGCAAATCCGCTCCAGCAAAATTGGCTTGACTCAAATCGGCCTTTCGAAAATTCGCGAAGCGTAACTTCGCACCGGACGCGTTGGCTCCACGCATATCTGCGGCATACAGTGAGGCTTCAGTCAGATTCGCTTTGTGAAAGTTTACATGGACGAGAATCGCGGCCGTAAAGTCGGCACGAGAAAGATTAGCTTCCTGAAAATTTGCGCCACTCAAATCTTGCTCGCGAAAATCAGCTCCGGACAATTCCGCGCCGCATAAATTGGCCGGCTTGCCACTGGCATTGGGATGATGGGAAACCCATTTGCCATGGTCAACCAAAATAGCCTGTAGAACTTCCCGGCTCACGGAACGTCCAGCATAGTCCCCAGCACAACTCTGCGCCTCTCCAGAAGATGGCTCTTGTTGAACATGGTCCGCATAGACAGAAGGGACAACATACAGAATACTCAACACCACGACAGCCATTACACCAAGACTCTGTCCTCTCGCGATTTTCCACGTTTGCCGACCAAGCTGATAGTTCACCAATCTTAACCTCGCTTTCTTTTGTCCGAACGTATGGCTACCTCATCACCAACACCGACACCGGCGAATAGGTACTCACCCACTCAGAGACACTCCCCAACGTAAACCGTTCAATGCCTGAAAGACCTTTTGACCCGACACAGACCAATTGCGCCTTCAAACGTTGGGTCGCCTCGACAATCTGGGTTCGAGGATTTCCCTCTAAAAGTTCGGTATCCACCTGGAAGCCCGCCTTGAGAAATTTTTTCCTGGCATCAGCCAACAGCACTTGGGTCTGCTTTCGAACTGGGGCCATGAACGCTTTCGCCTGCCTCTTTCCCAACATTTCCAAGCCCAGGTCCGTCAACCTCTCGGGAACGACTGAGACTGCATGCAAGGTCACCTCATCAGGGTTCAGCCAGGTGATGATTTTTCTGATAGCCCGATTGGTTGCTTTCGACCCATCGAGCGCCAATACAACCGGAAGGGAACCCGTCAACGCCCCTTTGACCATCAAGACAGAGCACGACGCATGGGTCACAACTTTTCTCGAAACACTTCCCAACAAATATCCTGGAACATCGCTCATCCCTCTGGACCCGACCGCAATGCAATCAGCGTCCATCTTCTCACTCGCTCGCAAGATGGCCTCCGAGACATCGCCTTTCATGACCATCGTTGTCAGAGAAATATCTCGACTCGTGCCAGCTTGGTTCAGCGCCACTTTGAGCCGTTCGGCATGCCCATGTAACAGCTTATTGCTCGCTCGAGCCATCTTTTCAGATAAAGCGGGCGACGAAGCAGCTTGACTGTTCTTGGCAATCCGCCCTTTCCCACTGTGCCCGGCAGGCAACACATGTAATAAGACAATCTCTTTGACCCTGTTCCGAAAGACTGTTCCAACACCTTGCATTAACAAACGGGAGAAGTCTGATCCATCGACGGGACATAAAATTTTCATGTTTGAAAAACTCCAAATTAATTAAAAACAGTCCGGATATCCCTATTTCACTAACAATTACCTCTTCTGTTTACGCAGGAATCCTGCCAAGTATAAGGTTTACGTACCTATTTTTTCCCCTATAATTAACAACAATATTCCTAAAATATCTTTTATTCCGGCCACCACTTTATTATCTGCCCTTTTTTGGGCCTATCGTCTTTCTCCACAGTGTAGCGTTTTACCACTTCTCGGTCTAACGTATTCAACGAACGCTCTCAGAGTTCTTGGGAAATCTAAACGGTTCGTCCCAATAGCCATGAGGGTTTTTCCAACGGAGCCCTTGGCATCTCCCTTGCTGGTTGTAAGACAAATATTCATAGGAGGTGCACCACCATGCCTGAACTATTTCAACGCATTTTACTCCCTGTTGATTTTGCTCCGATTTCCCGAGAAGCCTTTCTGCTGGGTCTTCGACTCGCCCACCAGTTTCAAGCCCAGGTGTTCCTGCTCCATGTGATTGATACCAAATCCCTGGATGCCTTGAATGTTCTAGGCCTCGCCCTTCCGAGCGAAGAAAAAGCACAAAAAAAACGACTGAATCACCAAGCCCGATTTCTAGCGAGAGGACTCCTGTCTGTGCCAGAGGCCAAGGGTTTAAAGATTACCCGGATACTCAGGGAGGGAAAGCCGTTTATTGAAATTGCGCGGACGGTTCGAGCAGAAAAAATTGATCTGGTCGTCATGGGTAGTTACGGAGGTCAAACCGGGGATATCAGCCATATGTTCTTTGGCAGTACAGCGGAAAAAATTGTTCGAACCGTAAGCTGTCCGGTGTTAACGGTTCCCTATCCATTCAAAAATTTGTCAACCTCAATTGACATTCAAGCCTCGCCTTCAACAAAGAAAGCCAAAAAAGTAACAGTACGCCGAGCCTCATAACAGATGGATTCCTCTGGGTCATAAGACTAAAGCAAAAAATTGTTCATCAATTTTTCTTGTGGTTCCTTGCCATACAAATGGTTTAAGGTCTTTGAAGAACCAAGAGTTTCTCATCATTGGTCCAAGCAGGAGCCCATGGCTGTCATTCGTGGGAATGTCGTTGATATTCTGATTTCCTACGCTCTTCCCTTTTTATAACATTCTTCTCCAAAAACTTTTATTCGTATGGAACTCGTCCCCAAAATACTGATCACCCTTGGAGCCCTCTTTCTTGTTGGGCTCCTCACCGACCTCTTAGGAAGACGAACCCCCTTACCACGGGTCACGTTGTTACTGCTGGCCGGATTTTTCATCGGTCCTTGGGGACTCGATGTCTTGCCGGATTTTGGAAAAGAATGGTTCCCTGTCGTCACGGATATCGCCTTATCTATGGTGGGATTTTTAGTAGGACACAATATGACGTTCCGCTCTCTTCAAAAACGAGGCAAGCCAGTTCTCGGGATTTCTATCGGGGAGGTGCTGGGAGCAGCCGTGGCCATGTTCGTCGGGCTCGTATTGATGGGGTTTCGTCCTGAAATCGCACTGCTGCTTGCCGGGATCGCCCCTGCAAGTGACCCTGTGGCCACCCTCGATGTCATCCACGAGGTAAAGGGCAAGGGGGAATTCTCTCAAACACTACAAAGTGTGGTGGCTATTGATGATGCCTGGGGATTAGTCATGTTTAGTTTTCTCTTGGCGATCGTCCAGGCGCTGTACGGCAATGGAGACGTATGGGACATACTCCTGTTGAGTGGGTGGGAAATCGGCGGGGCGGCGTTGCTCGGGGTCCTTCTGGGTATTCCTATGGCTTATTTAACGGGACGACTCCAACCAGGGGAACCAACCCTTGCTGAAGCATTGGGCATCGTCCTCTTGTGCGGAGGGTTGGCAATCTGGCTGAATGTCTCATTTATTTTGGCTGGGATGGTCTTAGGGGCCACGGTGGCCAATTTTGCGACTCATCATCGGCGGCCATTTACGGCCATTGAAGGCATCGAATGGCCATTCATGATTCTCTTTTTCTTTTTG
>JAQBGS010000077.1:0-9432 GCA_032128535.1 Nitrospirota bacterium | reverse complement strand
GTAATTGGGTGCATTGGCAACCACAAAATGACGCGCGCCCCCATCGTAAAGAGCACTGATGCTCTGCTCGATATTTGCGATAGCCAGCATCCACCACGTCGAGGACAAGGCGGCGCTGTTCGCCCGGCTCCACGCCCTGCTCGGAGATGTCCCCAAGCAAATACTGGCCAAAGTCAAACAAGGCTTGCCCTTTTCTGAAGCCTTTGCGCAATCCACCTTCATGACGCTCACACATGCAGAAGAAAACTTTTGGAGTCGTCAGACCCTCTGGAATCGTTGGATTCCAGTGGCGACCAGTTCAGGAATGGTCTGGCTGACGATCACACTCCTGGCTTTTTGGGCCTATACCAAACAACGAAGACGATCCGCCGCCATTAAGAAACAATGGCAGGAAGATGATTGGGATGTATGATAGATTGTATCATTAGGTTCTTCAGCCATTAGCATGGGGCAAATTCTACTTGTTCGTTCTTGAGTTCCCCTCCTTTGTAAGGAGGGGCGGAGGGGAGGTAGTCTCTTCAGGGAGAAACGGTCACTACAAATATCCATACTTCATAAAATTTTCCAGATACCTTGAAAGGGAACATGTAATGTCTTCAAGACTCAAAGGCAAAGTGGCGGTCATAACGGGTGGGAATAGTGGAATTGGATTGGCTACAGCCAAATTGTTTCAGGCTGAAGGAGCTAAGGTCATCATTACTGGAAAAAGAAAGGAAGCCGTAGAAACAGCCGTCAAAGAAATCGGAGGAGCCTGTACCGGAATCGTTTCCGATACAGGAAATCTGAACGAAATTGCAGATCTCTATAAACAGATTCAAAAGTCAGTAGGTAAGATCGATGTCCTCTTTCTCAATGCCGGCATTGCCATCTTTGGCCCTTTTGACACGATGGACGAAGCGGCATTCGATGCCATGGTGAATGTCAATTTCAAAGGCCTTTTCTTCAACGTGCAAAAAGCCTCGCCTCTCCTGAATGACGGCGCTTCGGTCATCATCAATTCGTCCATCGCGGACCAGAAAGGGTTTCCGAACACCAATATCTATGCCGCCACGAAAGCAGCCGTTCGGAGTCTGGCTAGAACCTTATCGACAGAACTGCTCGAGAGAAAAATCCGCGTGAATTCGCTGGCACCCGGCCCAATCGATACGCCCATCTTCGACAAAGTTGGAATGCCTGCAGAAGAGGTCCCAGACATGAAAGAAAGCTTTGCCGGTCAAAATCCCATGAAACGGTTGGGAACCTCAGAGGAGATTGCCAAAGCTGCACTGTTTCTTGCCTCGAATGATTCATCGTATGTGACGGGAATTGATCTCACGGTTGATGGGGGTGTCACGCAACTATAGGCCACGTTATCCCTGCAATTTCCCTTGGGGAATTTGGAGAATGACGACAAAGATGAACGAAGAGCCATCAGGAGAACATCCGATGAAAAAGGTCACATTTTCTTTTTCACAATTGTCGGGGATGGTGCTGCTACTCGGAGTTATGGTTTGCCCTTTCCCTGTTACCGCTCTCGAACCGGAACCTCACCCCCTGGATACGTTTCTCACCAACATCCTTAATTTTCGTGAACCGACCGGCATACGCGGCACGGTCCGATACATTGACAGAGCTGAACAAAATATCTGGCTCAATTGGGAACAACGATCGGATGATCGTCCGTTATTCGACACCGGCTGGAAATTGGTGCCAGAGGGGACGACTCTATTAGTCTATCCTCAAGACACCAACCAATATCAGGAGTTAGAACACATTGAGAAGGGGACACCTATTGAAATGGTGATTCAACTCGACCCGAAAGGACATCGCCGCATACTCTCGTATCAAGACCTTTCACAGCCTCGAAAAGTCCCACTCTAAAACGATCTTTCATTCAGAAAGGTACACACTCCCCTGATTCAACAAATCCAGGATTAAGGAATCATGTTCTTCCGACTGCCTACACACATTTGAGAGCGTTCGTTCAGCGCATAGGGTTTGCACCAGATCCGTCATGGCCTCGCTGCATGTGTAGCGACGGCCATCCACAAACAACCACAGATACTTCCCCTGTTCCTGATAGGCAAAGCGAGAGCCTTCATTCTTGATAAACGTCCCTCCGGATGCAAAATGTGTATGAACATCTTCCAGGACATAGGCTTCTTTCGTGGTTTCATCATCTGCATATTTTGGAGAAGTCATATAGCGCCCAAACCATTGAGCAAGGCTATCGTGATCTTCAACATATTGCCTTAAGATCTTCTGCACGTTCTTCACTGCCTCAGACGTGATCTCCCCAGGATTGGCTTGCGGAACAAGATCGGGGTCGGCATATCGAATCTCTTCACTCAACGTCTCTCCAATGTACTCAGGAAAATCTAATAAAATATCCCGGTGAGAGGGTGCACGAAATCCCACCGAGCAGGTCATGCAATCCTCACCCACGGCAATACCACTATGGCCGACACGCGGAGGCACATAGAGCATATCGCCCGGCTCCAATATCCACCGATGCTCCGGTTCCCATTCCGTCAAGATCTTGACTGGAACATCCGGACGACGTGGCGACGATTCATCATAGATGCCGCCCACTTCCCATTGGCGACGACCACTCACCTGCACTAAAAACACATCGTAGTTGTCATAATGCGGCCCAACGCCACCCTTGTCGCCGGAATAACTGATCATCAAATCATCAACACGCCAACTTGGAATAAAATAAAATTGCGCGAGAAAGTCGGCGGCGGCAGGAACCCAATGATCAACCGCCTGCACCAGCAAGGTCCAATGCGTTGTGGGCAATTCGGAAAACGTCGCATCGACAAATGGCCCATGGGTCAGCTCCCATTGGTCGGTCGCAGCATGTTGAATGATCAGCCTGGACTCAACCTCCTCTTCACATGCCAACCCTGCCAATTCATCAGCCGCAATCGGCGGTTTCACCTTTGGCAACGCCTGTCGAATCAACAACGGCTTCTTCTGCCAATACTCAGCTAGAAATGTTTCAAGCGAGAGATCGCCTAGAGGTACGTTTATCATAAGTGAATGTTATTTTGACCTAATTCCCTCCCCTTTGTAAGGGGAGGATAAAGGTGGGGTAGAAACGTTGAGAGCCACCAACACACAAAAAGACAAAAGATCTGCAAACACTATTAAACCCCCTTCACCATTTCAACATGAGGAATCCCATCTTCCAGATACACATCTGATACTCGGATAAACCCATACTGCGCATAGAAGGCTTGCAGATAATCTTGTGCAGAAATTCGAATAGGAGTCTGTGGCCAACAACGAGATATTTCTTTCAAGGTCCTCTGTAACAGTTGATGCCCAATCCCCTGCTTACGCGAATCGGCTCGCACCACAAACCGTCCAAGATTGACTTCAGGATAACGCAAACCAGGAGACAGGATACGGGAATACGCCATCAGTTCTCCAAACTCATTTCGTCCTGAAAGATGTTTGGTCCCTGGGTCTCGATCATACTCATCCAGTTCCGGATACGCACATTCTTGCTCCACCACAAACACATCCACCCGCAACTTCAGAACTTCAAAAAACGCGTCAACCGGTAATTGCCGAAACGGCTTCAATTCCCAGTGAATTATGGACATTGCCTTGGACTAAATTTTGATGAAAGGAAAAAGGGGACCCTCCCCTTTCTATCTCTTTACAAAGTACGACGGCTCGGCAGCATTATGCATCCTTCAACATGTGGACAAAGAGGCCGTCGCGGAGCTTGGGTTCGAACCAGGTGCTTCTGGGAGGCATGACACGAGCGGCCCAACATACAAATAAGTTTACTCATGTCCAGAGAATAGAGACTCCATACTGCTCCATTCGAACGTCATGAGTAATCATCGTTAATTGGTTCGTTTTGGCTTGGGCAATGAGCATGCGATCAAACGGGTCATCATGGTGACGAGGTAACGCTCCTGCTACAAGACCATGCTGGAGAGAGATTGGAAGATGTTGAAAATTATTCGACGCTAAGACTTCTTCCAGATTAGCTGGCGCCTTGAGCCTACCCAACGCTCGCTTAATGGAAATTTCCCAGGCTGTTGCGGCACTCACAAATATTGCGTTTTGCCCATCTTTGATCGCCACCGCAGCTTTGGAGGTGAGTGACTTATGATCGCTCAGCCACCAGAGCAAGGCATGGGTATCTAATAAGAACTTCACCCAGCCTCGCCCCTGAAGGCCCGAGAGAGATCATCAGGGAGTTCATCAAAATCCTTGGCGATTTTAACTTTGCCCTTCCAGCACCCCGGTTTTCTCGACTGCTGTTTCACCTGATAGGGAATGAGTTTGGCCATAGGTCTTCCGGCCCGAGCAATGATCACTTCTTCCCCAGAGGCTGCTAAATCAAGCAGTTGTGAGAGGTGCGTCTTGGCTTCATAGACATTCACCGTTTTCATAAGAACCCTCCACAATTTGGTCTAGTCTGACCAACTAATCATACACCGGACGACTTCCCCTTACAAGGGATGACCTTACCGCCTAGTCCCGGAGCATGTGGACAAAGAGGCCGTCGCGGAGTTTGGGTTCGAACCAGGTGCTTTTGGGAGGCATGACGCGATCCGCATCGGCCACGGCCATGAGTTCCTCAACGGTTGTCGGATACAGCCAAAATGCGACGGCCCAATCACCACTGTCCACTAAGGCTGCAAGTGGCTTCGTTCCGCGAATGCCTCCCACAAAATCGATCCGTGGCTCTGACCGTTGATCTTTGATTCCTAAGAGCGGATCCAACACCCGCTCCGTCAATTCCGACACAGCTAACGCACGAACCGGATCTTGCTGACTGTTCAAGGACGGATCCTGCTTCGGTGTCGCACGATGCCATTGCCCTTCCAGATACATATCAAAACCGGCGGCAGGGGGTTCACCTGGCTGAGTCGTCATCTGCAATTCGAAATTGGGCGCCAATTGGTCGAGCAATTCTTTTGGACTGAGCCCATGTAAATCCCGAACCACTCGATTATAGGGAAGGATTTGCAGTTGATTATGCGGAAAGATGACAGACAGAAAGCCCTGTTCGTGATTTTCCGATGGAAGCGCACTGGCTTTACCACGAGAGGCGCGTACGCGACTCGCCGCAGCCGACCGGTGATGCCCATCGGCGATATAGAGTGCTGGAAGCTCCTGAAAGGCTTTGATGACGTGTTGGATCGCCGAATCATCTCGCACACTCCAGACCGTGTGCTCGATTGTATCGTCAGCCACAAAATGTGCATCTGGCTTAGTACTCGTCACATTTTTGAGCCACTGATCGATAGTGGCCGTCTGGCGGAAAAAGAGCAATACCGGACCGGATTGGGATTCATGCGTTTCGATAATCCGCACCCGATCAGCTTCTTTCACTGGCCGCGTATACTCATGCTTTTTAATGATGCCACGATCATATTCATCCACAGAGGCCAAGGCCACGATGCCGGTCTGCTCATGTTGGCCCCACTTCTGTCGGTAGACTCCGAAGAGAGGTTTGGATTCCTGAACCAACACTCCGTTGCCGATGAGCTTCTGGAGATTGTCGGCCCCTCGCTGATAGACCTCTGCGGAATACGGGTCGACCCCATCTCCCAGCTCAAGCTCTGCTCGACCAATGCGAAGAAAGCAATGGGGATTTCCTTCCGCCAAGTCGCGCGCCTCTTTCAACGAGACCACATCATAGGGTGGAGCCGCGACTTGTGCCGCGAATTCAGGTTTCGGTCTCACAGCGCAAAACGGTGCAATCGTTGCCATTCAACTATCCTCCTTTTTATTCATCCACTTCCACTCAGCACCTATGAAAATCAATCTATTTTTTTAACACAACCTTCCTGGATCTGGATAGAAAGAATAATCATGTGGCTACATCGAAGTTGGTAAAACTGTTCTAGCACCTGTAGCCAACGCGCTCGGGAGCGCTTCGCCCTCAAGCTACTCTGGCCCTACAGCACCATGACTTCTCACGAATAGCAACGGGTGTATGGCTCTCCCTTCATGTTGACAAGGTGATGAATTCTTGTATTGTATATTCCCCTATCGAGCCGATTGAAGTTTGATTGGCCACCCAGCGTCATGCGTAGACATTTATTCATGCCCGTTCCACGTACGCTTTCACTTCTCAAGCCTTGCGGCGTATTTTTTTTACTCCTCATGTTTGTTGTCAGTTGCAGCCACCAAATCGTGGCAGAAGATCAAGATTCCATTCTCCTCAGAAATCGTGGTTCACAAACCATCCATACACTGCTAGTTAAACCCTGCACCAAACCGTATGAAGAATTTGCAGAGATGGCCAGGGACATTAAACCCGGCTCAACCCAGCTCATCATGCTGTATCCCGGCTGCTTTGACGCGGATGCGCTGGATAAAAATGGGGAGCTGATGGCCACCCAATACAAGTTACGAGTCCCCCCCCCACTGCGTTGGGACGTCCATTGATCGTCTCTGGAGCCAGAAATGAAACCTGACAATCGGCAGATCCTCTCAATGTGCATCTTGGTTCTCAGCTGTAGCTTGGTCACGGCTTGCGCGCGGCCCTTCTATTTGGTCACTTCAGATTTTAAGGTCGCCGATAATCGAGAAGCGCCTCCAGAAATCGTTGAAAGTCAGACCTATCTTTCGATGATTCCAACCATTAAATCATTGGCCGTCATGGCTCCGGAAGGTTGCGCCAACGAGACGGCCGCGCAAAGTTCTGGCGAAGCGGCAGGGCAAGGCGTGTTATTGAAGACCACCTGCGGCATCGAAATGGCCGAATTGGAACGAGCTCTGGCAAAAGCGGGGTTCCAGGTCATCTCGTGGAATGTCCTACAAAATAAAGTCCTCAAAGAGGAGGTCACCCCACAAGCCGCATCAAAAGAACTTGGAGCGGAAGTCTTATTCCAAATCAATTCGCTGGAACGTTCACTGGTACAGGCCGGTCAGGACGCTCGATGGGAACGTCGCTTTTATCAATCCAATGATGAAGGGGAGCAACTTGACCCCGCCTCCCTCCCGGAGAAGGAAGGGGAACAACTGGTCAGTCATATTAAGAAAAAAGAAGCGTCGCTGACTCACCAAGAACGGTTAAGTATGACGATCAATGCCAGTGCTTCACTGGTTGAAACGGGTGAAACCATCTGGTTTTACGAATGGACACATGCTGAAGCCCACGAGCAGGACGAAGCCATTAAGGTTCTCACGGTGTGTACCAGCTGGGAATGCCAAGAGGTTTCTGCTAAAGCGAAGTATCCACCTGACGAGGCACGAATGATCTCTGGCAGCAATGAAGCCATCTCTAAACAAAAAAATGCCAAGGATCATCAAACAGCTGTGTACCATAAACTGTTACGGGACTTAGTCACGAATTTAGCCACCTCATTTAAACATCAATCCTAGCGTTCGCCCATTTGAGACGACGTGTCGCTCAGATAGAGTGCCGTTCGAAATATTTCCACCAGGGCTCTCCCCTTCAAGCAATCCGACGCCCTTCACCAACCGCCTTGCATGGCTCTTCTTGTTATGATATCGCCTTCTCGATCAGGGCCTTAGCCGCCCTTTTTGCTATTTTGGCCGTTTTTGGATTTTGAGAAACCTGGGCCGTGACTGTCGCCCCTTCCAATAATAACGCCAATTCCTCTGCAAGCTCTTGGGGATCAGCCGTTCCTGCCTGTTCGCAAAGCAAAAGAACGTCGCCTTGCCTGTCCCATCCTGAAAGGTGGTCCATTTGTTTTCAACATTCCCTCATCCTACCCCGCTCCTGCACCCTGGCTTGAACATCTCTAGACCTTCTATCTTCGTGGACAAGAAAAAGTGAATAAATAGGCAGGCAATAAGAGATTTACCCCTCTTTCACGTCAATTTTTCGTGAACCGATGGCTTGGCACCATTGACACTTCGCGGCTCCTTTGCTACTTATCGATTTGTTCTGCGTGACGTTTTATATTGCTCCTCCCCCTAGATCACTGTGCTCGACCAATCGCACGAAGAACTCCTTTTTCCAAACACACGAAACAACAAGGAGGTTACTCGCTTTGAAATTGTTGATCTATTTCGTCTTAATATCGTTCTTATGGCTGGCGATAAGCACCCAACCTTTGGCTGCAGTTGGAGATGTTAATTACATCTCTGACGTGTTGAATGTCCCGCTACGCAGTGGGCCCTCCACGGCACATCGCATCATCCACCGTGGAATCCCTAGCGGGACACAACTGACTATTCTCGCGACAGACGAGGAGGCCGGTTTCACCCAAGTTCGGACCGCTGGTGGGATGGAGGGCTGGGTCACGTCTCAGTATCTCGTCGGGGAACCCATCGCTCGTGACAAGCTGGCCGCTGCCGAAAAACGCCTTAAAAACCTCAAAGCCGAAATCGACAAAGAACGGGAAGCGCTTGCGAGCATCCAGGCTACGCACAAAGAAACCGAGGCTACCAACCGGACATTGAATTCGCAGGTGCAAAGCCTGACCAAAGAACTTGCAGAGCTGAAACGTATAGCGGCCGATCCGATTACGGAGCATGCCCTCAACGTCGAGCTGACTCAGCAGAACACACGCTTGGTGGGCGAAATGGAAGAACTGTCCTCTTTGACCAGGCGGTTGAAAGACAACGTACAACTCGAATGGCTGCTGTACGGGGGGGCTCTTGTCCTTATCGGCCTGATACTCGGGGTGGTATTAAAAGCCCGGACCCGACAGACGAGTTATTCTCGATATAATAAGTGACCACGTCCAAAAAAATGAATCCCCAGTAGCGGTAACTCCTCCGATTATTTCAAGGCCTCAAGGGTGGTACGGAGTTCCTGGACTTCCGTCTTAAATAACGCGAGGTGTTCATCCCGTTGAGGTTGCGTCTCCTTGAATTTCCATATCCGCTTAAAGATCGCCCATAGTTCCTTGTTATGAGTCACCGCCAGGTCGTAAACAGGCATGGCCCGTTTGGCTTCGTCCACACAACACAACGAATCGTCGAAGGCATGAAATTGATTGTGCAGGTCATCTAATGCCTGATCGTACCCAGTTCCGCCTTTTGACGCGTCCGCACTGGCTTCCATCATAGTGGTGAGATTGATGACGGTTTCCACACTGGTGGCCCCTTTCGCCTTCGCCGCATAGTCAGCCGCACGCGGATAGAAAATATAACTGCATCCACTGAGCACTGAGAGCAGGGCTATTGTCGCTAAGATGGCTGCGATCTTTTTCATACATTCCTCCATAGTTAAGGGGTTTGACTTTTATGACGCAAAAAATTCGAAGTTCAGATTGTATCGATCCAATTTTAGCGTATCTGGGAATAATGAAGTAGGCAACCTCATTGAAATAAGAGAACCCATTCATGCGCCTCGTCGGAAAATAATGTCCGCCACCGAACAACTCAGGCCTCACCCCTGACTAGTCATTGCCCCAGTTCCTTGTTTCTACCATCATGACAGCAGGCTTAGAGTGATTGTCCTGGTCCTGTGGGTGGGTAAATAATGGCAGATAGCGC